>NZ_JBEONS010000018.1:0-82122 GCF_040544395.1 Pedobacter sp. CG_S7
CAGATAATAATAGATCCGAGCAAGCGATCCGAAATATAAAGGTGAAACTCAAAGTGTCGGGTATGTTTAAATCTACTAAAGGTGCACAGAACTATGCAATCATTCGTTCCATTACCGATACATGTAAGAAAAATCAGCAGCAAATACTCAATGCCTTCTCAACTATTGCTAATTCATAGACAACCTGAGTCGTTACCCTGGTTTTAGATGGCTACACCAGGTTAAGTGGGGTTAAAATTTATCCGAAGCAACGAAAAATAACAGGGTATGTAAACAACGGAGAAGGATTTAAAAAAGGTTGGAAGAGCTTTTTTGTAATGACCTTTGATAAGGACATAAAAAAATATGGTACTTGGGAAAATAAGAATAATACCGTTTTACCAGATTCAGTTACAGCAGAAGGACAAGGCTATGGCGCTTATTTAGAATTTAAAGCAGGTGAAACCGTACAGGTTAAAGTTGCATCTTCTTATATCAGTGCAGAACAGGCCGAATTAAATCTTGTGAATGAATTAGGTGGAGATAAAAATTTAGAGCAGACAAAAAAGAAGGCAGCAGCGGTTTGGAATAAATCGTTAAATAAAATTCAGGTTGAAGGAGGTAGTTTAGCTGATAAAGAAACTTTTTATTCTTGTTTCTTTAGGGCAAGTTTGTTTTCCAGAAAGTTTTATGAAATTGGTAAGGACGGAATGCCCTACTATTTTAGCCCATACGATGGGCAGGTGCATGAAGGATATATGTTTACTGATACAGGCTTTTGGGATACTTTCAGAGCGCAGTTTCCATTAAACACCCTTATGCAGCCAACCATGCATGGTCAATATATGCAGGCTATTTTGGATGCTCAAGTTCAATGTGGCTGGTTACCTTCCTGGTCTTTCCCTTCCGAAGCTGGTAGTATGATCGGCAATCACGCCATTTCGCTCTTTACAGATGCTTGGGTGAAAGGAATCAGGACTTTCGATCCAAAGGCAGCATTAAAAGCCTATTTACATGAATCTACAAATAAAGGGCCCTGGGGACCTGCAAATGGACGCGATGGCTGGAAGGAATATGCTCAGTTAGGTTTTGTACCTTATCCAAAATACAGGGAAGCTACTGCAAAAACCCTGGAGTATGCTTATGATGATTTTTGCGGTTATCAATTGGCAAAAGTTACTGGCAATGAATTTTATGCTGATATTTTTAAACGCCAGATGTATAATTACAAAAATGTTTATGATCCATCTACAACTTTCATGAGAGGCCGTGATGCAGAAGGAAAATGGGCTCCAAATTTTGATCCCTTTGAATGGGGAGGTCCCTTTACCGAAGGGAATGCCTGGCATTGGCAATGGTCAGTTTTTCAAGATGTACAGGGCTTAATTAACATGATGGGTGGAAATAAGAATTTCACATCAAAACTGGATGCTGTTTTTACATCTCCTAATACCGTAAATGTAGGTAATTATGGTGGTATGATTCATGAAATGACAGAAATGGTCATGGCTAATATGGGTCAATATGCACATGGTAACCAGCCCACACAACACATGGTTTATCTCTATAATTATGCCAATGAACCATGGAAAGCCCAGTTTCATTCGCGTGAGATTATGAATAAATTATATGACGCTACAGAGAATGGTTACCCTGGAGATGAAGACCAAGGTCAAACCTCATCATGGTATGTTTTAAGTGCGCTAGGATTATATAGTGTAACTCCTGGTACTGGTGAATATGTATTTGGAAGTCCAATGTTTAAAAAGATGACCATTAATTTAGAAAATGGTAAAAAGTTCGTCATTGAAGCGCCACTCAACAGCAATGAAAACGTATACATCTCATCAGCTAGCTTAAATGGGCAAAATTATAACCAAAATTTCATTACGCATAGTGACCTTATAAAGGGTGGTGTTTTAAAATTAGAGATGAATGCAAAACCAAACAAATCAAGAGGAATAGCAAATGAGGATAAACCATTTTCTTTAACAAAAATGGATTAAAATGATCAATAGGTAGATATTCCAAATGATTTAAATTGGAGTATTATTTATCTTACTTTTTTTGGATTAGTTTCCTGATAAAAAAGTCGACCGTAGCATGGTTGACTTTCATTACATTTTCGTATTTCATCCAGTGGTGAGTATCGTCAACAATGACAAGTGTTTCTACAGGTGTGCCATTTTCCTCCAGTCTTTTGTTAAGATCGGTGCTTTGGCTGAATTGTACATTTCGATCATCATCACCATGAATTAACAATACCGGTGATTTCCATGTTGCTATATCTGCTGCTGGGGAAGATTCCCATGCCACTTTTGCAGCTTCCTCTGCGTCTGGTGCCTTCTCATAGCGGTCGGTCAAAGTAATGCTATTGTTTTTTCCAGCAGTTAAGTCGCCAAGGCTATGGATACTTACACCGGCAGCGAAAAGTTTTGAATCCCTGGCCAATGCCATATTGGTTAGGTAACCTCCATAAGACCCACCATAAACACCAATTCTTTTCGGGTCTATATTCTTTTGTTTGGTGAGCCATATCGCTGCCGCTTTAATGTCCTGGTATTCTGCTGCACCCTCCGAACCACAGTTTTCTGCATTTTGGAAATCATCCCCATAACCAATACCCATCCTATAGTTAACAGATAAAACAGTAAAGCCCAGGCTAGCTAAATATTGATTGAGGGCATAAGCATTCGTATAGTACTCAGAATAGTTCCATCCCAAAAGCATTTGCCTTGAAGGTCCGCCATGAATATATACAATAGCAGGTTTATTGGAATTGTTCCCTTTTCCTTTAAATAATTGGGCATGGATATTTAATCCGTCTGGTGCATTAAACATTACCTGTTCTGGTACGATCAGTTTAAAAGTAGGAAAGTCGGCTGGTACGTTTTCCTTAGCTAGGATTTGGAGGTTTTTAGCAAAATGCTCTACTTTATCGATTTCGACCAGTGCAGGAAGGGGAGGCTGCTGGCCAATAGTAGTTATAAAGGCAATGTGCTTGGAATCGCCAGTCACAATAGGGGTCCATTCCAGGTTAGTACCGTTACTAAATACTTCTAATGCTGCTTTATCGACTGGAACCTTTGCAATGTGGCGGCGGTCAATATCTTTTTTGTCGGACCCCGTATTAGCACTAAAATAAAGCCATTTTTTATCTGGACTTAAGGTGATGTGCTCAACCATAAATTTCCCCGGAGTGAGTAACAGTGGATTGCCTCCTGATACAGGTATACTATAAAGCTGTGACCAACCATTCTGGGCAGATAAAAAGATAATACGGTTATTGGCTGCCCAATCAAGATTGGTTCCACCATGTGTTCTAGCTGGTGATCCAGCAATGGTTTGAGGTGCTTTCCATAGCTGTGCTGCGTTGCCAGTTTTAACATCAGCTTTCCAGATAGCCCATGGCTGGTGTTTTTTATTAAGAATCTCATCGGGTGCACCGCCACTTCCTGCTGTGCGCACAAATACTAAACCAGATCCGTCTGGCGACCAGCGTGGTGACCTGTCTTTGTAAAAAGAAGGTGAGATCCATTTAATGGGCGTTTTGTCATTCACATAGATACCCACAAAGGAATGGTCTTTCCTATTGGATACAAATGCGATCGCAGCACCATCTGGTGCCCATTTTAATTCACTGGTAATACCACGAGCGGTAAAAAGCTGTTTGGCAGCAGAAGTGCCATCTACACCAGCCGTCCATGCCTGTCCGTTTTTAGTAAATAAAATCACATCACTTTTAGGTGATATCGATGGATTTTCACCTTCGCCGATCTCGATATGCTTTTTGCCATCGAAAGAGATGGAATGGATTTGTACTTTAGGCGGCTGGGGGTCTGAATTCACATTTACCGGAGCATCATCATTCCAATTAGAGCCATAATCACCGCCCCTTTTGAAAACCACCCATTTTCCGTCGGCAGAGATAGATAAGCTGCTGATTTCCTGGCCATCATCTGTATTGTAATTGGTAAGTTTTCTCGGTTTAAAATCAGGACCTTCAGCTACATAAATGTTTCTTTTTCCCTGTTCGTCAAATGCCCATGATATTTTAGATCCTGTGGCAGAGGTGGTTAAGTTGTTTGGAAAAGGATAGCTTTTAGCATCTTCTAATTTAAATGATTGTGCGCCTACATGAAAAAGGCAAGAAAAAAAGAGAAATACAGTAGAAAAAATATTTAATGTGGTTCTTTTCATGGGTTATAGGTGTAGGATTTTAATTTTAAAGCCTATTTAGACTTATTCTTATTGCTTATGACGTAAAATACAATAGATTTTACATTATTATGAACAAAAATAAAAAAATTAAGCTTTTAAACAGGATAAATTTTATCTTGCGTTTGATAAAAGTAACTAATTATTGTCTAATGGCTCCTTATTCATTGATTTTAGCTTTAATATCAGTTGCCAAACTCAACCAACCAACCATCATTAACCTAAATTACACATTATGAAAAGAAATTTTACATTAAGTATTTTACCCATTCTTTTTTTCTGGGCCTCTGCTGTCATGGCCCAAACAAAGGATATAAGCGGTAAAGTGTCCGATTCAGAAAATGCTGCAACCTTACCAGGGGTAGTTGTAAAATTAAAAGGCACAACTACCGTCGTTGCTACAAATAATAATGGTCAGTATTCCATTAAAGTGCCAAATAATGGAGGTACATTAACGTTCAGCTATGTAGGCTATGAAACAAAAGAAGTTACCGTCGGTTCTCAGACGGTTATCAATGTATCATTGAACACAGATTCCAAGCAACTAACAGAAGTGGTGGTTACCGCAATGGGAATCAAGCGTGAACAACGTTCTCTGGGCTATACCGCACAATCAGTAAGTGGAAAAGAACTTACTGAAAACCGCCAAAGTAATGTAGTGAATGCTTTGCAGGGAAAAGTTGCAGGTGTTACCATCAGCAGTACCGGTGGTGCGCCAGGTCAGGGTGCCAGGATACAGATACGTGGTGTTAACTCCATCGATCCAGGTCGTGATAATCAGCCACTATTTGTAATAGATGGTATTTTTATGGATAACAGCACTTCAAGTCAAGGTTCAGCGGCTTATGGAATGAGTAACCGCGCGGTGGATCTAAATCCAGATGATATTGAGTCTATGAATATTCTTCGTGGTGGTGCAGCTACAGCGCTTTACGGACTAAGAGGTGCAAATGGTGTAGTGGTTATCACTACTAAATCTGGTAGAGCTGGAGCTATTAAAATAGGTTACCAGGGAACATTTGGATTTGAAAATGTGAATACCATGCCAGAAATGCAGAATAAATATACGCAGGGATGGAGAGGTGTATATGATAAAGATAGTTTTTGGCCTTCATTTGGCCCTACTGTAGCAGAAGCGATAAAGCTAGATCCAACTCATCCGGCAAAATTGTATAACCATATGGAAGATGCTTTTGTAACCGGTAGTCAGTACCGAAATGGTGTAACTGTTTCTGGTGGATCAGAGAAAATGACTTTCCTAACCTCCGTGTCTCAACTTCAACACAATGGAATATTACCTTCCACAGATTTTAAAAATCTTCAAGGAAGACTAAATACAACGTTTAAACCAAGTGAAAAATTTAATGCTGGAGCATCTTTAAATGTTTCTAATTCTGGTGGTTACCGTTACAATGCCGGTAGATATATTGAGCAGTTGATTTACTGGTCTCCACGCCATGATGTAAATGATTATCTGGAAGATAATGGTACCATGCGTTCTTATGGTGCTACAACAAACCCCCGTTATTTAGCAGAAACCAATCGTTTTAAAGACGATGTATTACGACTTATTGGGAGTGCCAATGCTTCTTACCAACCTTTTAAATGGTTAAACCTTTCTTATCGTGCAGGAATTGATACTTACCGTGACAGCAGATTGAATACCGCTCCCGGATTTCAGGAGTTAGTGGGCGAACGTCTTGTAGAGGAAAACGGTACCGACGCTTTTCCGGGTAGAGGTTTAATAAATAATTACAGTAATAATTTCCGAAGTATAAACAGTACGTTTATCGCAAGTTTAACACATTCTTTATCCGAGAACTTGAGCGGAACCTTTCGTGTAGGTCACGACTTATACAACAGGACCGTTTATAGTAATTCTATGGAAGGTTCAGATTTAACGGTTTATAACTGGTACAGCTTAGGCAATGCCAAATTTTTAACAGGTGTTACTAAAGAAGAGTCCTACAGGTTAATGGGCATATTTGGAGAGTTCTCTCTGAATTATAAAGATTATCTCTACCTTACTTTAACAGGAAGGAATGATATTACTTCTTCATTGTTGAGTCCGAAAAACTCTTTCTTTTATCCTTCTGCCAGTTTAAGTTATATCTTCTCAGATCATATTAAACTTCCTGAGGTCATCAGCAATGCTAAATTTAAATTTTCTTACGCGCAATTAGGTAAAGATGCCAATCCTTATTCTACCAGTCGCGGTTTTGCTAGCTATACTGGTTTACCTACTGGTAATACTGGTTTTACCAGACCTTCATTATTAGGCTCTCCAGATCTTAAACCTGAGTTTACTGATACTTATGAGGGTGGATTTAGTATGCGCTTTTTTAAAGGAAGGGTTGGTTTTGATGCCAATTATTACCACTCCTTAAGTAGAGACCAAATCATTAGCGTGCCTATCTCTTCTTCCACAGGATATGTAACTGCAGCAGTAAATGCGGGTAGTATGAGAAATAAGGGCGTAGAAATCACGCTTACAGGTACTCCCGTGAAAAGTAAAGACTTTAGCTGGGAAACTACCTTAAACTACTCTGCAAATCGCAATAAAATTGTTTCTTTAAGACCAGGACTAACTGAAATTGTCGGTGCGAATGAGCATGGTTACCTCAATGCAAGAGTGACCATGAAATTGATACCAGGTGAGGCTTATGGAACTTTATATGGAACAGAATTTAAAAGGTATTTCACTCCCGATGAGATTGCTGCAAAATTAGATAAATCGGCTGAAGCAAGTGATCCTTCCCGACCACTTTTAATTGCAGCAAATGGATTTCCAATTGTAGGCGCTTCCTCTGATCAAAAAAAATTAGGTAATGTACAGCCTAGATGGATTGGTGGATGGAGTAATAATTTCCGTTATAAAAATGTTTCCTTAAATGTATTGTTTGATGCAAGAATTGGCCAGGAACGTTACAATCAGTTAGCTAATTATTATTCTGCTTTTGGTATGGCCAAGCGTACTGAAGATAGAAATGACCATAAAGTTTTTCAGGGTGTACTTGCCGATGGCAAAGTAAATACTAAAGAAGTATGGTTAGGACAGGGTATTGATCTGACAACTGGAATAAACTATAATGATGGCTATTACCGCTTATATGACAGAGGTGTGTCTGAGCCTTATGTTCAGGATGCTTCCTGGGTGAGGTTGCGCTCTATGACCTTGGGATATACTATTCCGAAGGAATGGATTCAAAAAAGCTTCGTTAAAAATGTAAACTTATCAGTAACTGGAAATAATTTGATCCTTTGGACCAAATATGATGGTTTTGATCCTGAAAGTTCAACTACAAACAGCGGATCCAACATTGAAGGCTTTGCCGGTATGACGTATCCTGCTGTAAGAAGCTTCCTTTTCTCATTAAATGTTGGTTTTTAAGATATTAAGATTATGAAAAAATATAATAAAATAGCAATTATCATCCTGCTTGCTGGTTTTACCGGAATGACTCAGGGATGTAAAGATTATTTCGATTTAAATGAAAATCCAAATTTGGTGCAACAACCTCCAATTAACGCCTTATTGTCTACAGCAACACATAAGGCAGGATTAAATAGTCAGCGCTTTGCCAGTTTCAACGCCTTTTATGCGCAATACCAGGCTAGTCCTTCAGCGGGTGGTGCAACAGATACCTACCAAATCACTGATAATTCTTCACAATGGGATAATGCTTATTATGCCATGGCTGATTTAAGTGACATGATCAAAAAAGCGGAAGCTAGTGGGGCTACTGAACATTTGGGTGTTGGCGAATTGCTGATGGCATATACTTTAGGTCTGGTAGCAGATACCTGGGGTAGTGCACCCTATAGCGAAGCATTTGGTGTTGAGGGTATTCTAACGCCAAAATACGATTCAGAAGAAGCACTCTATCAAACCTCCCTCACTTTAATTAATCAAAGTATTGTTAATCTTCAGAAAACTACCGCAACAATTAAACTTGATGCTACAGCTGACCTGATCCATAAGGGTAATCGGCAAGCATGGTTGAAAACAGCCTATGGTATTCAGGCCAGGTTTTTGAATAAAATTTCAAAAAAATCTACTTACAATCCAGCGAGTGTGCTTGCCGCAGTTGATAAATCATATATTTCAGGTACTGATGATGCAGGAATGGCTGTCTTTTCCGGCATTAATCCATGGGCACAGCTTGCCGTAAGTAATGCGAGTAATTTATTGGGTGGTTGGTTGTCGGAGAACTTTGTTGACCACATGAATGGAGTAAAATATGGGCTATTGGACCCTAGAATTGCCAAGATTACTGATAAAACAGTTACCGGCACTTACAAGGGTACACGTAATGGCGCAGGAAACTTAGGCCCTGCTGCAAATACAGTGCATGATGAGAATTATGTGAGTTTGATTTCTCCTTTAACCAACAGAACGTCTCCTTTATTTGTCCTTAATTATTTTGAACTTAAATTTATTGAGGCTGAAGCTGCTTTTAGATCAGGAGTTTCAGGTAGGGCTAGGGCATATACAGCTTATTTGGCAGGAATACGTGCCAGTATGGATAAATTGGAAGTTAGTGCTGTTGATCGTGAGGCTTATATTACCAATCCGATAGTAAGTGTAGGAGAAGCTAATTTAACTTTAAGCTTAATATTCAAAGAGAAATATGCAGCTACCTACTTAAGTGAAGATGCATGGAATGATGTCCGCAGAAACGATTATCAATATAAGGATTTCAAAATGCCTGAAGGTGCAGTAATCACTGGATTTATCCGTAGAGTGGCTTATCCTTCAGCCGAAAGATCTAAAAATGGTGTTAACGTACCTGCTGAAGTTTCACTTGACACACCACTTTGGTGGGATAAACCATAACCCAACCTTGTTTAATACCTCAAGGATATTGGATAGCGCTGATCTTTACTGCTTTGTAATCAGCAGGGATCAGCGCTTTTTTTTATTCAGGTGTTAGTATTTATTAAAATAGTAAAGAATTCTTATAAATAAAATTTATGTCAAATAAATATAGAGCAAGCCTTTATTCGCTGGTGCTTTGTTTTTTTATTTCTACAGCTTTTGCACAACAACAACAGGCAATCCCTCCGGGGCTTGATGATTATATCGATAAAGTGTTGCAATCATTCCAAGTCCCGGGTATTAGTGTTGGGATTGTCAAGGATGGGAAGGTTATTCTTGCCAAAGGTTACGGTGTTAAAAAACTAGGGGATCCCTCGCCGGTAGATGAAAATACCTTGTTTAGCATTGCTTCAAATAGTAAAGCCTTTACTGCAACAGCTATGGGTATGCTGGTTGATCAGGGAAAGTTGAATTGGGATGATAAAGTAATTAAATACCTGCCGTGGTTTAAAATGTCGGATGAGTATGTAACAGCTCACCTTACCTTACGCGATCTGTTTGTTCATCATAGTGGTTTGCCTGGTTATGCGAATGATATATTGTTATTTCCTCCTTCAACATTTTCCCGCAAAGAGTTGTTAAGTAAACTAAAGGATGTTAAACTTTCCCATGATTTTCGTACGGTTTATGCTTATGACAATATATTATACCTTGCCGCTGCTGAAGTTATAGAAGTGGTATCTGGAACAAAATGGGAAGATTTTGTTAAATTAAAAATCTTCAATAAGGTAGGTATGAATAGGAGTATAAGTCGCTTTTCTACCCTCAGGCAACAAGCTAATGTTGCTTATGCTCATGTGCTAAGAAGTGGTGAACTGCGTGTAATAGATACATTTTTTGATCAAAATATTGGTGACGCCAGTAATCCTGCGGGCGGTATTGCCTCCTCCGCTCTTGATATGTCCAAGTGGCTAATTACACAACTGGATTCTGGTCAGACTCCTGATCATCACCGTCTTTTTAAAGCCAATACTACTAATGAGCTCTGGAAAATTATCAGACCTATGCCCGTGGGTGAGGAACCTGAGTGGCTCAAGCCTGCTCAAAAACATTTTTATGGATACGTTTTAGGTTTTCGTACCTACGATTATCGCCAGCATCAAGTTGTAGGACATGGTGGCTTACTTAACGGGTTTGTTTCCCAAATAGCCATGATTCCAGATATGGATCTTGGTATTGTGGTATTAACGAATCAACTTTCTTCGGGAGCTTACTGGTCTATTATTAACCATATCATAGATTATAACCTAAAAGTGCAACCATTCGATTGGTTGGGCGGTTATAAAAAGGAGTGGGACAAATCTCTTGTCCGAAGAGATTCTGTTCAGAAAGCACAAAGCAATGTTTTGCCAGACAAAAGTTTAAAACTTAGTCTTCCGCTAGAGAAATATGCCGGTATTTATAAAGATGAATTAATTGGCAATATAGTAATCACCAATGGAAAAGATGGATTGAGTTTAAACTTTGTTAAATCGCCTCAGTACAATGCAAACCTCATTCATTTTCATGGAGACTTATTTATCGCCAATTATAAGAGTGAAAATATGGGAGAAGGACCTTTTTTATCTTTTTCGCTAAATCCGGATCGGACCATCCGCGAAGCGAAGTTTATTAGTTCATTCTCTGGTGCCGATCGTGACCTAGAAGATCTTGTCATTAAACCTGATCTAAAAACAATTTTGGATACTGCAGATTTAAAGAAGCGCATAAAAGTTGAAACCGATAAGCATAAGAATGCAGGTTTTGCTATAGCTTTTCGGGAGCTAAGCACTGGAGAAACTTTTCTGATGAATGAGAAAATCAGTTTTCATGCAGCAAGTACAATGAAGACCCCGGTGATGGCAGAGGTTTTTAAGCAAGCAGAGAAAGGTAAATTTTCTATTACCGAATCTATTACGGTATATAACGTTTTTAAAAGTATTGCCGGTGGATCAAAATATAGTTTAAAAGCTGAAGATGACAGTGAGCAGGATCTTTACAAAAGGATAGGTGCTAAGGTCACTTTTGAAGATTTGCTGCTACGCATGATTACCAAAAGCAGTAACCTTGCTACAAATATCCTGATTGATATTGTTGGAGCCAAAAATGTAAATAAAACGATGCGGAGTATCGGTGCGAATGATATACAGGTGCTTCGTGGCGTGGAAGACGGGAAGGCTTTTGAAAAAGGCCTGAACAATACGGTAACGGCTTATGATTTAATGTTGCTCTTTGAACGGATCGGTGATGGGAAAATGGTGAGTAAAAAAGCGAGTGATGCAATGATTGCCATTTTGATGCAGCAAACCTTTAGAAGTGTTATACCTGCCAGATTGCCTAAAGATGTTAGCGTAGCCAATAAAACGGGATCTATAAAAGGAATTTATAATGATTCTGGTATTGTATATCTGCCCGATGGCAGGAAGTATGTGGTCGTTTTGCTCTCCCGTGGTGTGGAGGAAGCAGCTGCAAAGAAAACCTTATCTGTCATTTCTGAGTATATTTATAACTATGTAGCTCCTCAATAAATTATCTTTCCATGCGTAAACCCGCTCTACAATAAGTAAAGCTGGTTTACGCATTCTTTGCCACTTTGGCTAAAACCGAGACTGACCTTCCCATTTCTTCAACAGTCTGATTTCCAAAACCCAACCTCATCGCTGTTAATTCTCTCGTCTGGTACAATAAAGTTTGCGGCAGATAAAGTCCTTTACGTGCACAATCCTTACTCATGCGCATCAGGTTAAGCTTTGGGTGCCATTTGGTCCAAATGGCCAAGCCTCCCGAAGGAGCAGAGAAGGAAACAAGCCCCTCCAAATGAGTTTTTAATAACGCGCAAAAAACATTCCTGCGTTCCTGATAAACTTTTAGTGTCTTTTTTAAATGCCTTTGTATTTCCCCTTCTTCCAAAAGTTCGGCAAGGGCCTGTTCCATTAAAACATCTCCCTGCGGGTCTACAAGGCCTTTTAATTTCCCTAGTTCGGCAATCAGGTTTTCCGGGGCAATCAGGTAGCCAGAACGGAAACCGGGAGCCAACGATTTACAAAAAGAACCAATGTAAACCACCATGCCCTGCGCGTCGGCACTGGCAAGTGGTAAAACCGGACTACTGTTATAGTGGAAATCATAATCATAATCATCTTCTAAAATGATGAAGCCATAGGTCACAGAAAGTTGTAAAAGAGCTATCCTTCTTTCTACACTTAAGGTTACTGTAGTGGGGTAATGGTGATGAGGGGTAAGGTATAGAACTCTTATTTTGTGACGAATAACTATCTCCTTTACTGCAGCTACGTCAATGCCATATTCATCTACAGGCACAGATAAGAGTTTTGCACCAACTTTCTGAAAAATCATATTGGCAACATAATAGCTCAGATCGGCCACCAACACCACGTCTCCTGCCGTTAGCAGCAGGTCAGCAGCCAGGTAAATGCCCATGTCTAAACCGCGGGTAATCATCACATTTTTTTTAGTGATATGCAAACCCCTCGTGTTGTTTAAATAGGTAGCAAGCAGGGCTTTAAAATAATCGCTACCTTCATTTGTGGCAAAACCAAGATGTTTTTGGTTACTTCTGCGCTTTAAATTGGCACCATAAACCCGCGATAAATCTCCTAATGGTGCTAAACGTACATCAGGTAGTCCATCTGTAAATTCAAGTTCAGCGTTAGTTTTTGCTGTACTTTGGTCTAGTAAAATGCTTTTCTTAAACTTATATCCTGTATGGGAAGGATATGTAGCCAAAAAAGCGGTGTCGAATGCTGTAGGTGCTGCACCGCCTAACGGAAATTTAGTGCAAATAAAAGTTCCTTTATTTGGCTTAACCTCTATCCAGCCTTGTGCATCCAGCTCATCATAAGCAGCAATAATGGTCTTTCGGTGTAAGACTAATGTTTCCGAAAGCTGTCTGCTTCCAGGCAATTGTACTCCTGCCAATAGTACCCCACGCTGTATCGCATCAATCAGCTGGTAAGCCAGTTGCAGGTAAATGGGCTTGTCGGCCTTACGGTCTATTTTGATTAAACCCTTAAATGATAATGTAACCGGACTACTCATAAATTGAAAACTGGCTCCTTTAGTGATCCGGCAAGATACTAAGTTTGTTGAAAAAATTGATTATGCCACTTCAGCAACTGCTTTCGCAAATTATCAGTAATGATTCCTGCCATGCCAAGTTCCTCAATACGCTTTCCTATATGGAAAACTCTGGGGCAAGGAAGATTTCTGCCAGCGAACATCCTCAAACAGTGACTACCCTGATTTTAAAGCATGCCGCAGAAGAACATCGTCATGCTTATTATTTAAAGAAACAAATTGAAAAAATCGCTCCTGGTATTTGCCCCACTTATGCCATGGAAACCCTGATGGCTCCTGCAGAAAGTTGTTGCTACCTCAATAAACTGGATGTATTTACCAGCAAGTATCTAAAGAAAGAATTGGGATTGAGTGGTTCAGACCTGCGTTACGCTGCTTATTTATTTGTAACCTATGCGATAGAGTTAAGGGCTGATGATTTATACCCTATTTATCAGTCGCAATTGACTAAATTAAAAAATAAAGTAACCGTTAAATCTATCATTCTGGAAGAAGCAGGCCACCTCGAAGAAATGATTATGCAACTCACTCGTTTTTCTCCCCATTGGCAACTTCATGCTGCGGCAATTGTAGCGATGGAAAATAAGCTTTTCATAAAGTGGATAGCCGCTTTGAATACTGCTCTTCATTAATGAACGCTTTTTTGAACCCTTCAATTGTTGTTTTAGGCAAGCGATTGGAGGGACGGCAACAGTCAGGTTTGTTGCGGAAATTACCTGTACCTCATACTTTGCTAGATTTTTGCTCCAATGATTATCTCGGTTTTTCCTCTTCAGAATCCTTGCAACAGCAATTTTCCATAGCAAAGCAAACTTATGGCAATGCACCTTTGGGCGCAACCGGTTCCAGGTTATTGACTGGCAATTCCATTTTTGCTGAAGACCTGGAACAGCACATCGCTAATGTCCAGGGCCAGCAAGCTGCCCTATTATTTAATAGTGGATATACCGCAAATCTTGGGCTTTTTTCTTGTTTGCCTCAAAAGGGCGATACCATTATCACGGATGAGCTTATCCACTGTTCTGTTATTGATGGCTGCAGGCTAAGCTTTGGTAAACGTTTAAAGTTTAAACACAATGACCTGTCCAGCCTAGAAGAAAAGCTGAAAATGAGCTCAGGTATTTGTTTTGTCGCTATTGAAAGCGTTTATTCTATGGATGGTGATCTTGCTCCTCTTCTTGAAATCAATACCCTTTGTCAGAAATATGGTGCTTTATTAATTGTTGATGAAGCACATGCTTTTGGCGTATTTGGCAAAGGTCTGGTACACCTTACAGGGTTAACTGAACAGGTCTTCGCCGTATTAATCACTTTTGGAAAGGCTTTAGGTGCCCATGGTGCCATCATTTTAGGAAGTCGCTTGCTGCGGAATTACCTCATTAATTTTGCCCGTTCTTTTATTTACAGCACCGCCATGTCCTTTTCGCAATTGCTGTACATTCAAATGGCCTATCAATTTTTGCAGAATCAGGAAGAATTAACAATAACGCTGCAATATAAAATAAGGCTTTTTCATAGCTGTTTGTCCCAAGTTAAGGAAGTCGAAAATCACCGCAGTGCTGTTCATGCGGTAATAATTCCTGGAAATAGTTCCGCCTATAAGGCAAGCCGCCTGTTGTCAGAACAAGGTTTTGCTGTCCACCCAATTTTAAGTCCGACTGTTCCAATAGGTAAGGAACGGCTCAGAATATGTTTACATAGTTATAATACAGATGAGGACATTAAAAGGCTTTGTCATTTTTTAATCAACGCGCTCTAAACCCATGAATAAACCCTTATTTGTTACAGGCATAGGTACTGGTGTAGGTAAAACCGTTGTTTCGGCCTTATTGACGGAACAGCTTAAAGCAGATTACTGGAAACCCGTACAGGCAGGTGATCTTGAATATGGCGACCTTGATACCGTGAGGAGCCTGGTTAACAACAAACAATCCGTATTTCATCCAGAAACTTATCGCCTTAAAATGGCTGCATCTCCACATAAAGCGGCATTATCTGAAAAAATAGTCCTGCAAAAAGAAGCTTTCAAGTTGCCAATGACTAAAAATCAGTTAATTATTGAGGGTGCCGGCGGACTAATGGTTCCGCTTTCCGATAGTTTAAGGATGATTGATCTCCTGATGCAATTTGAAGCGGAAGCCATCTTGGTCATCCGCAATTACCTCGGCTGTATCAATCATGCCTTGCTTTCTATGGAAGCACTCTGTAGTCGTCAAATCTCCATAAAGGCTGTTATTTTAAACGGCGAAATGGATGAGGATACCATTCATATATTGGTCAACTATTTTCCTGCTGCAACAGCCTTTGCCAGGGTTCCCGAGTTTAAATTGCTGAACAAACAATCGATCTTTCAGTGCCCAAATTTACTGTCAGCGCTTTAAATAGGCTATATAAACCATTGCTCCTGATTGCTTCATCGCCTTTGAAAAATAAATTATATTAGAATGACTATAGAGAAAAACATTAGAACAGATTGGACCCTCGAAGAAATTAAGGCCATCTATCATCAACCGTTGCTGGAATTAGTTTATCAGGCAGCTACCGTTCATCGCCTTTGGCATAAGGCTGCTGAAGTGCAGGTCTGTACTTTATTGTCGGTAAAAACCGGTGGCTGTACAGAAGATTGTTCTTACTGCGGACAAGCAGCGCGCTACCATACCGATATTAAGGTAAAGGCATTAATGTCGAGAGAGGAGGTTATTGCTTGTGCTGTTCGGGCTAAGGAGGCGGGCTCTTCGCGTTTTTGCATGGCTGCTGCCTGGCGTGAGGTTAGGGATAACAAGGATTTTGAACGTATCCTGGAAATGGTAGCAGGGGTAAATGACCTCGGCCTTGAGGTTTGTTGTACCCTAGGGATGCTCACCGAACAACAGGCACAGCGTTTACAGCAGGCAGGTTTATATGCTTACAACCACAACCTTGATTCTTCAGCGGGTTTTTATGAAGAGGTTATTACCACCAGAACTTATGGCGACAGGCTAAATACCATTAATCATGTCAGGAAAGCGGGTATAACGGTTTGTTCAGGCGGTATTTTAGGTTTAGGGGAAACACATGAGGATCGCATGGGTATGTTATTAACCCTGGCAACTATGGTTAAACATCCAGAGTCTGTGCCCGTAAATGCATTGGCAAGGGTAGCCGGAACACCATTGGGCGACTTCCCAAAAGTAGATGCCTGGGATATGGTGAGAATGATTGCTACCGCAAGGATTTTAATGCCTGCAGCAATGGTTAGGTTGAGTGCCGGCAGGGCCGAAATGAAGGAAGAGGAGCAGGCCTGGTGTTTTATGGCCGGAGCCAATTCAATTTTCACCAGCGAAAGTGAAACTTTACTGGTAACACCAAATCCAGGCTTCATAGAAGATAAAAAAATGTTCGAAACCCTTGGCTTAAAACCTTTAGTGAAAAAGAAAATAACGGAATAATGAAGACTTTAACACAGCGGGATCAGCAGCATATCTGGCATCCCTATACACAAATGCACACCGCGGCCCCAGCTATTCCGATAGTAAAGGGCAGTGGTGCTTATTTATTTGATGAAAATGGCAAGCGCTACCTCGATGCCATTTCCTCTTGGTGGGTAACCTTGCATGGTCATGCCCATCCTTATATTGCCGAGAAAGTAGCCGCTCAATTGCTGCAACTGGAGCAGGTTATTTTTGCCGGCTTCACCCATCCTCCCGCTATTGAACTGGCCGAAGTATTGCTAGCGCTGCTTCCTCCCGCTCAAAAGAAGGTGTTTTATACCGATAATGGTTCTACTGCCGTAGAAGTCGCCTTAAAAATGTGCCTTCAGTTTTGGAATAATAAAGGCCAGGACAGAAAAAAAGTGCTCGCACTTACAAATGGTTATCATGGCGATACTTTTGGTGCCATGTCTGTGAGTGGCAGAAGTGTGTGGACTAAACCCTTCGAAGGTTTGCTTTTTGAGGCGGTGTTTATTGATCCGCCGACTACAGCGAACCTTCCTGAGCTGAAGTCTTTTATCTCTCATAATGCAGCTGATACGGTTTGTTTTATTTATGAACCCTTGGTTCAGGGTTCTGCCGGAATGTTAATGTACAGTCCTGATTGCTTAGATAGTTTAATGCATCATTGTCGTAAAGAAGGGGTTTTAATGATTCAGGATGAGGTTTTTACCGGTTTTGGTCGTACAGGAAAGAATTTTGCCAGTGATCATTTAAAGGAGTTTCCAGATTTAATGTGTTTTTCTAAAGGACTTACTGGTGGAACTATGCCACTCGGGGTAACTACTTGTAGTCAGGAGATTTATGATGCTTTTCTTTCTGAAAACCAACATAAAGCCCTATACCATGGCCACTCCTTTACCGCCAATCCTTTGGCATGCACGGCAGCTTTGGCCAGCCTGGAACTCTTGCTATGTGCAGAAACACAGGCGCATATTGAACGAATCTGCCAAAAACACAGCGGTTTTTTAATCAAGCTTCAAAAGCATCCGCGCATAAGAACAGTAAGGCAAATAGGTACAATACTCGCCATGGAATGGGAAACAGGCATGGAAACTTCTTACTTTAATGGTTTTCGGGAAAAGCTTTATCCTTATTTTCTGGAAAAAGGGATTTTATTGAGGCCATTGGGAAACATTATCTACTTACTGCCGCCTTATTGTATGAACAATGAAGATTTGGATTATATTTATGTGGCTATTTTATCGGCACTCGAAGAAAATTAGACTTGATTGGCTCTTCCGCTTTAAATTAGGTTAACATTTGATCATATAAACTTCTCTTAACATTAAAAAAACATAGACTACCTAGCTTAGCTGAAAAAAAAATAGTCCATGAGAAAAGTTTATTTAATTGCTGCTGGTTTATTGTTTACACTCGGGCTGAAAGCCCAAGATACGGCTAAAGGATATATTTATGCAGATGTTAATGGTAATAAAAAGCATGACCGGTCAGAAAAAGGCATCAGCAATGTTGCGGTAACCAACGGTAAGGAAGTAGTAGTGTCTAACGAAAAAGGTTATTATGAACTTCCGATAAGTAATGATCAGATTATTGCGGTCATTAAACCTGCAGGTTACAAGGTTCAGGTAAATGAAAATAACCTGCCGCAGTTTTTCTACAACCATAAACCAATGGGTTCTCCTGCTTTAAAATATAAAGGCGTAGCGCCAACTGGTAAACTTCCGGCTTCCATAGATTTTCTATTGACGCCGGTAAAAGAAAATCAAAATTTTACAGCCTTGATTTTTGGTGATCCACAGCCATACAATTTACAAGAGGTTGATTACTTTGATAAAGGGGTGGTTAAAGAAGTGGAAGGAATTAAAAACGTTGCTTTTGGTTTAAGCATGGGCGACCTGGTTGGCAATGATCCTGATCTTTTTAACCCCTACATCAAAGCAATTCAGAAAATAGGTATTCCCTGGTATAACTTAATGGGAAACCATGATATCAATTTTGATGTTACAGATGACAAACTTTCAGATGAGTCTTACGAAGCACATTTTGGTCCCGCAGATTATGCCTTCAATTATGGAAATGTGCATTTTATTGTTTTAGATGACATCATTTATCCTGACCCTAGAGATGGAAAATCCTATTGGGGAGGACTAAGAAAGGACCAGATCGAATTTGTAAAGAACGACTTAAAGTTTGTAGCCAAAGATAAATTAATCGTACTTGCCTTTCATATTCCAATAGATCTAGCTGGAAAAAACGAAAGTTTCAGGGAAGCAGACAGGCTGGCACTTTTCGAACTTTTAGCTGATTTCCCAAATACTTTATCTCTCTCCGCCCATACGCATAACCAAAAGCAAGTTTTCTTTACCGAAAAAGATGGTTGGAAACAAGATAAAGCACACCACCATTATAATGTGGGTACTACATCTGGTAACTGGTATTCAGGAGAATTAAACGAACAAGGGGTTCCGGTTTCTACCATGAGTGATGGTACACCAAAAGGTTATGCTTTTATTAATTTTACAGGTAACCAGTATGATGTGGCTTATAAAGTTGCGGGTAAACCTGAGGCTTATCAAATCGAAATATCGGCACCAAAAGTTATTGAACATAACAAGAAAACTTCGGCTGCTATTTATGCCAATTTCTTTATGGGTGCAGAAAATGATACGGTAGTTTACCGTGTTGATAAGAGCAATTGGAAAAAGATGACCTACGTGCCAGAAAGTGATCCAGCGTTTTTAAATGTTTTGCACAAATGGGACCATACGGAAACTTTATTGTCTGGAAGACGACCGTCTGCAGTAGCAGAAAGTACACATTTATGGAAAGCTGCAGTGCCAAATAAACTTGCCCCAGGTGAACATACCATTGAAGTAAAAGCAACTGACAGGTATGGTAAAAGCTTTACACAAAGTAAAAAGTATAAGATCATTAAGCCTTAAGGTCAAGTTATAGCTGGCCCAGACCTCCTACCGACCTCATTCGCACTTAGTACCGGATTTCCGCTATGAGGTCCGAATGAGGTCGGTAGGAGGTCTGGATAAGGCTGGTGTTAAATACGAGTTAATTAATACTTATTGAAGAGGGTATACTCTTTAAAACAACAGCTTGCATGGGTTGCAGGGTGAGGTAAAAACTAGTTTTCCTTTTTTTTGCAACCCGTTTTTTTGTGAGCAGGTTATAAACATCGGTTTTTTCTGTTGCAGAAACCTTGATGAGAATAGTCTTTTTGGTGGTGTAAGGATTGTAGTAGAGGTATACGGGAAATCTGTTATCCCCATAAAAATCTGTTGCATTTAAATCCAGCTGCAATATTCCTTGCACTTCAGTTTCTTTAACGATACCTCCAAATATGCCTACATGGGCACTGCCGTAAACACTGAATTGAGATACTTCCGGATTTTTCCCCGGTACCCATTTTGGTCCATCACCCTGTGCAACAGGAGCTTTTAAGGAAGTATAGAGGCTGTCGTATGTAGAAGCTTTCGCCATGCCTTCATAAGCAATAACCCCTTTGGTAACGGCTGCATATTCAGGCAGCGTTTGGTGGGCTGCAGGCATATATTGCGGGTAAAAGAACCGGGATGCATTAACCGCATTGAGCATCCATTTGCCAATAGCATTAGCATATTCAGGCTTATATTTAACCAAAGGAACCAGGGGCCATGCGGCATCAAAAGTATTCATTAGAAAGCTATACCCACCATGGTCTACCGTGCTCCCTACTGTACCCGAAATATCAATGCCATTCCAATTACCGGTTAAAAAACCCCAGCCTTCCCGGCAAACGGCAGTACCGTTAAAAGTCCACTCCAGCATTTTTTGGACATCAAAATTCGTTCCCTGTTCCGCATTCATGCGGGCAGCAACATATGCCCCAAAAGGCATTAATAACTCATAAGTCGGGTTAATTTTCTGACTTTCCAAAGCGTTCATCGCATTGATGGCACCTTTCAGGTAACGCGGATCAGCAAATTTAAGGTAGGCTGCATAAAGTACATAAGCATGGCCCGCGGCAGCATCTGCCTGCACGCAGATATTGTTGGTCATGGGCTTCATTTTTCCATAATCAAAATAAGAATAATTATAGTTGCCGTTTAGAATAGAGTCGGCTTTAAAGAACTGCTCCGCAATCGTTTTTGCGATCTTTTCATACTGTGGTTCATCAGGATATTTTTCATATATCGCATAAAAAAGCACATTTGGGTAAACATCATACCACCAATCACGGCCATAACCACCCCCTAAAAGAGCTACCTCTGGTGCTGTATTGTTCATCATGATGTTCCAACCCGTATCACTGTTAAAATAGTTCTTTAACATGCTCACATAATTTATACCACTGGATTTACTTTTGTCAATCCCCACCAGTGAGGCGCCTAATACCGCACCCATATTAGCCAATGCCTCATGAAACATGCCTTTGTTGTTTTCTGGTCCCTGTCTTACATCGCCTATGGCTGTATAAATGCCAACTGTTGGTTGCTTAAAGTTTTTACCTGTGCTATCTATCCATACCAATGGCCAATATTTGCCTTTGCTGTTAAAATTATACACGGTACTGTCAAATTTTAAGGCCATTTCTCTCCAGTCAATAATTTTTAAAGGCTGCGGTACATCCGCCATTTCATTGACCCGTGCAATAGAAATCTGACTTACCTGGGCTTGAGCCAAGCTGGCTATCAAGAGCAATAGCAATAAGGGTTTAAAAATAAATTTCATACTGCGTTAAAGTTAATATTTGTATTATTTAGGTTACGTTAAGTTAACAGAATTTTTAGTCAAGTTAACGAACAATGCCGTTATAAAAAACATAAAGAACAATTAATGGGCTTTTAGCGTTTAAGAGAGGTACTTAAACATATAAATACCATGACCTATAAAGAATTACTTCAAACGCTTGCAAATCAGGCTGCTGTAAATTACAAGGATTACCTGCAAACTAAAATTGAAGCCTTAGT
The DNA here is from genome assembly GCF_040544395.1 of Pedobacter sp. CG_S7. NCBI lineage: Bacteria > Pseudomonadati > Bacteroidota > Sphingobacteriia > Sphingobacteriales > Sphingobacteriaceae > Pedobacter > Pedobacter sp. CG_S7. Next base: position 21,549 of record NZ_JBEONS010000018.1, read on the forward strand.
AAATTTAACCGATAACCTTTTGCCAGAAAAAATACAGCAATACAAGGATGCTGCCGAAGGATATGAGAAGAACTTTATCACAGTGCTGGCTATAGTAAAGAAAGAACAGTCGCTTGATCAAAGTGTTACCGAAGAAGATGTTAATAGTTTTCTGATTTAATAGGGTTATTATAATAGCCAAATCTTTGTTAGCTTTGTTAAGATATGCTGTCAAAGAAAACAAAGTACGCTATAAAAGCATTGGTTGCGTTGGGTAAAAATGTACAAAACCCACCTATGCAGATTGTAAGGCTTGCCGAGCAGGAAATGATACCTAGAAAATTCTTAGAACAGATTTTGTTGGATCTTAGGAATGCCGGTTATTTATATAGTAAAAAAGGTGCAGGGGGTGGATATAGTTTAAATAAAGACGCCAAAGATATTTACCTGGTAGATATTTTACGCATTACAGATGGGCCTATAGCCATGGTGCCTTGTGCCAGCATTAAGTTTTATCGAAAATGTGATGAATGCCATGATGAAGTGACGTGTGGCATCCGTAAAACATTTCTTGATGTTAGGGATGCTACGCTCAAAATATTGTCGCACACCTCAATTGCAGATGTTATTGCCCGTGAAAATGAAACGCCTCTAGTAATTGAAAAACCATAAAAGAAAGCTGAAATACCGTTATGAATAAAATGAAGATGGATTTTTTATCTAAAAAAACTTTGAGTGTGGCCTTATTAGCCACATTGCCTTTTTTTGCTTTGGCTCAAAAAGCAAACTGGCAAAATCTTGACCTTAAAACTGACTCAACCTTCGGTATCAGTACTGAAAAAGCGTATAAAGAATTATTGAAAGGCAAAAAAGCAAAGCCAGTAATTGTAGGTATAATTGATGGAGGTGTAGACTTTAATCATGAGGACTTGAAAACTGTACTTTGGAGTAATGCCAAAGAGGTTGCTGATAATGGTAAGGATGATGATAAAAACGGCTATATAGATGATATCCGTGGCTGGAATTTCCTGGGCTCTGCAAAAGGTTCTGTTAATCATGAAACTTTGGAATTAACAAGGATCTTGAGAAGAGATGAAGCTAAATTTGGAAATGTAGATGAAACTGCACTTGCTGCCGCGGATCTTCCCGCCTTCCAAACTTACAAAAAAATGCGTACCGAATATGAAGAGGAACTTTCTGAAGCAAAAAGTGGCCTGATTGGTATCAAGGGTTTTAAAAGTGCAATTGATGCTGTAGTAACAAAAATAGGAAAGGAAGAACCTACTCTTGCAGATTTTGAAAGCTTTAAAACAGAGAACGAAATGGAAGGCCGCATTAAAAATATGATGGCTGCACAATTACAGACACAAAGTTTTAAGGAATTTTATGATGCACAGATTGTAAAAGGCCTGGAGTATTATGAGGGAAAGGTTAACTATAACCTGAACATGGAATTTGACCCGAGACCAGAATTGGTTGGCGATAATTATGCGGATAGCAGAGAACGTGTTTATGGAAATAATGATATCGCAGGTCCGGATGCCAGTCATGGTTCGCATGTTGCGGGTATTGTTGCTGCCGACAGAAACAATGAACTGGGTGTTAAAGGGGTTGCGGATCATGTTTTGATTATGGGCGTTAGGGCTGTTCCTGATGGTGATGAGCGTGATAAAGATGTTGCCAATGCCATTCGCTATGCGGTTGATAATGGTGCAAAAGTATTAAACATGAGTTTTGGTAAAGCTTATTCCTGGGATAAAAAAGTGGTAGATGAGGCGGTAAAATATGCCATGTCTAAAGATGTGCTCATCGTGCAGGCCGCAGGAAATGACAATAAAGACTTAGAGGTTGAAAAAAGTTTCCCTGACCGCAGGTATGAAAGTGGTGGTGCTGCAGGAGCTTATATTGTTGTTGGTGCCTCTGGTTGGGTTGACGATGCTACTTTAAAAGCTACATTTTCTAACTATGGTAAAACTACAGTAGATGTTTTTGCACCTGGTGTAAAAATTAATTCTACTATTCCAGGTTCAAAATATGCTGAATTTGATGGTACGAGTATGGCTTCCCCAGTGGTTGCCGGTCTGGCCGCTTTAATACGTTCTTATTATCCTAAACTTTCTGCGCAACAGGTGAAAGATATTATCCTTAATTCTGTAGTTAAAGTAAACCATGATGTTAATGTAAAAGTAGGTGAGGAAATAAAATCTATTCCCTTTGCCGATTTAAGCGTAACAGGTGGAATTGTTAATGCTTTTAATGCATTAAAATTGGCTGAGGAAAAGAAATAAACCTTATTATTGTACTATATGGAACAACCCTTTCTATAAAAGATAATGGGTTGTTTCGTATTTTACAAATACATTTTGCTTCAATATGACTACTTCTTCTATTGACTTTTTTAAACTATCTCCAATGCCAATGTGGGTCTCTGATGTCAATACCCACGCAATTTTAGAGGTAAATCCTGCTGCTATCCTTTTTTACGGATACGACAGAAGGGAATTTCTGCAAATGACGCTGAAAGATTTTGAAGGAAATGAGGTGCAGACCTTGCTTGATAAAGAAGTCTATACGCATCGGAAAAAAAATGGTTCAAATGTGTACGTGCATTTGGTTTCTAATCTAATGGAATTTCAAAACAAAGAAACTGCTTTGTTTTTGGTTACTGATTTTACTAGCAGTATTGAGAGTGAAAGGAAAATCCGTGAAAGCGCTGAAAGGTTCAATATTGTCTCCAAAGCAACCAGTGATACCATTTGGGATTATACTTTAAGCACGAATCAAATTGTATGGAACCGTGGTATTAAAGGCATATTTGGGCATAAAGAGGTAATTAATCACACCACCAGCATGGATTGGTGGCGTAAGCATATTCATCCCGAAGATCAGCAGCGCGTTTTGGAAACCATGCGTGATAACCTTTGCGATAAAGTTGGCAGGTGGGAAGATGAATACCGTTTTAGGTGTGGTGATGGTAGCTACCGCAATGTTCTTGACCGATACTTCCTTGTTTTTGATGAGTTTGCAGTGCCTGTAAGAATTATCAGTGCCATGGAAGATGTAACCAAAAGGAAGGCGTATATAAAGGCAATTGAAGACCAGAATAAGCGGTTTAAAGAAATAGCCTGGATACAATCTCACATGGTTAGGGCACCTCTGGCCAGAATTATGGCCCTGGTTGATTTGATCAGTAATAATCAGTCTGACCATGATTACCAGGAAATGCTCGGTTATCTATCCAGTTCTGCTCAGGAATTGGATGCGGTGATCATCAATATTGCAGATAAATCACCTAATATTTAAACCTGAACGAGATCGAACTTCTTAAAAGCCCATTTGGACTGGTTATTTTTCGTAAACCACACTTTAAAACTTTGGTTTGGTGGAACGGTGAAATGAAAAGACAATTCTGTTTCTGCAACATCTTTTGGAATGAAACCCGGTAAAAGTGTCTCCGCAATAATTTTTATTTGTTCTTCTTTCATCATATTGCTTTAATTATTTTAGGATTTCTTCTTAAACACATCAGCCAATAGTTCATAAGAATGTAACCTTGCCTGGTGTTCAAAAATATGAGAAGTCGCCATTATTTCATCTACTTGCGTTTGATCTAAAAATGCTTGCAGGTCTTCAGCTATGGTGTCCTTACTTCCTACAAAGGTACAGGAAAGCATTTGATTCACCTGTTCTTGTTCGTATTCATTTAAAACATCGTCAATGCTATTTGCCGGAGGTTGAAGCAACTCTCGTTTTCCGGTAATAATTCCTTTAAATAATCGGTATAACGAAGTGGCTATTTTTTGTGCTTCACCGTCGGTATCTGCAGCAACAACATTAACGCAGGCCAATACATAAGGTGCATCAAGACTTTCAGAGGGTTTAAAATTATCCCTATAAATCTTAATTGCAGTGAGAAATTGTGCTGGTGCAAAATGACTTGCAAAGGCATAAGGTAGACCTAATGCTGCGGCCAGACGGGCACTATCAGTACTGGAACCTAAAATCCAAATGGGGATATCTAATCCTTCACCAGGAACTGCCCTTACGCTGCTCCTGCTGTTGTCGAGAGAAAAGTAAGTTTGTAGTTTTAAGACATCCTGTGGGAAGTTTTGTGCCGCTACCATTCGTTGTTCTCCGCGGATAGCCATTGCAGTTAGTTGATCTGTTCCTGGTGCCCTTCCTAGGCCTAAGTCTATGCGACCAGGAAATAAAGATTCGAGGGTGCCAAATTGTTCTGCAATAATAAGTGGGGAGTGATTAGGAAGCATAATACCTCCTGAACCTACCCTAATGGTTTTGGTTCCTCCTGCAATATAACCAATGACTACCGAAGTTGCTGAACTGGCTACGCTGGCCATATTATGGTGCTCGGCAAGCCAATAACGGGTATAACCCCATTTTTCTACATGCTGAGCCAAATCTAAACTGGTTTTAAAAGTGTCGGCAGGTGTTTTGCCCTCAATTACAGTGGCTAAATCTAATACAGAATAGGGAATGGAACTCAGTTGTTTCTTCATAGGATTGACTTGTGGTTCACAATTTACGGAGTATTTGTGTTAAATAGCTTTTGCCCCGGGGATATGACTTTAAATTGGCAAACGGATTTAGCTTTAATTTTTGGTAATATATTTTTTATTAGATTAATTTTTTTATACACTTGAACGGTTATTGTATAGCTATACTTAAATACTGCCATGTCGATTTTGATAAAAATGCTGAGGTATGCGGGGCTGCTGCTCCTCTTGTTTTCTGGTTTTTACTGTGATGCACAACGTTTTATTCCTGGATTTAGGTTTAGAAAGAAAATAACTTTTGATAAAAATAAAGTCGAGGTTAACCTTGCTAATAAATCTTATCTACTAAATTTCTTTGTGCTCGTTCAAGTGGAACATCCGGACCTTAAATACCTGGAAGATGCATTTGTAAATAAATTGACTAACCCCCAGGGGTTAGATATTTCATTTTCGAGTTCAACAAGTTCTACCGTTCCTTTAAAATTCCAGTTGGAAAGATATGAACCTGCTACGGGAAAATTGATGTGCTGGGTTCTTTTGCCTACGTTAGCGACCAAGGGGAGCAGTGAAATTTCTACTTCAATTTATCTTTACTATGGGGGTAATGAATTGCATGATCCTGGTAGTGCGGCAGTAGAAAGTATGTGGCAGGAAGATTATTATTCCGTACAGCATTTCAATGAAACTGCGGATGGTAAAATTGCCTCTGGTAAGCGGTTCAATGGCGTTTCTGATCAAAAAAATATTGCTGGTCATCCTGATGTGCAATTTTCTTTCTCTGCCTGGATAAAGCTGAATCAGGTTGGTCAGGAACAAATGATTGTTACCAACGATAGTATTGGAATTGGCGGTTATCAGTTGAAAATAAACAGCAATAATAAACTTGTCTTTCAAATTCAAAATTCAGTAAATACACGAACCTTTACCGGAACCTCCTTATTAAAAGTAAATGAATGGCGTTACATAACGATTTCTTGTAGGAGTGATGCCCTCGTTTTTTTGCTTGATGGTAATGTTGAATATTCTAATGCTGTGCTGAATTTAGTAATAGGTTCACCTGGACGAGTGGTTATTGGGGCTAGTAATTTGGCCGACCGTTATTTTAATGGGGTTATAGATGAATTACGAATTGCCAAAATTGCGCGTGAAAAATCATTGTTCATCACTGAATATATCAACCAAAAGGATCCTGCTGCTTTTTGTGCTGTTGGCTCCGAAGAAGAGAACCCAAATATAGCGCCCCTGTCTTTTACTTTCGTTGGTACCAGAGATAGCCGTTGGTTAATTACTGGCAATTGGAGTACAGGCATTTTGCCGGGGAATAATAAAAATATAAGGATTAAGGCCGGTATTACTGCTGATATTCCGGCAAATGTGGTATTGAACAAACTTTTACTGGAAACTGGTGCCCGAATAATTCTTAATGGTAACATGCAAGTGCTCCAAACTACTGAACTGGAAACTGGTGCTGCAATCTCTACCACCGCATCAGTCCTTTTAACGTTTGAGGGGAATGTAAAAAATAATGGGGCTATTGATTTAAGTGCAGTGGCAGCTAAAGTCCTTTTTTTGGGAAACAATGCCAACTTGAATTATTCCGGTACTGGTACAGCAATAGTCTCCTTACTGGAAATAAACCGGCCTGTTGAGGGTTCAATTGTAACTCTTTTGGCTCCCCTGCGGGTTAAAACGACACTGAATTTGTTGAGTGGTACCGTAAATGCTAACGGTAACCTGGTTTTATTAACCAATAATGGTTTTACGGCAGCTGTAAATCCGGTTTTGGGTAATGCCAGCATCATCGGGAATGTACAGGTGCAAAGTTTGATCTCTGGTTCTTTTCCAACTCCGGCAACTGGTCGTGGCTGGAGATTATTGAGCTCTCCGGTAAGGCATAGTGGCAATCCTGGGAATTACCAATACCAACTGCAGGCTATCAGTACCAGTATTTTTGTGACCGGTAAGGGTGGTGCTGTCAATGGTTTTGACCCATCACCAAACAATGGTGCAACAATTTATACCCATAATCAAGCATTACCGGGTGCCCTGGCCCAGAAATATATGGCTATCCCTCATATTCAAATGCAAATTCCTGTTGGAAAAGGATTTTTTGTGTATTCAAGGGGTAACAAACTTTTGCCAAATGCTTATCAGAATCAAATTCAAAGTCCGCCTTTTGCCAATGCAGCACCCTATACCATTACCTATATTGGGCCTTTATTTACGGGTGATTTGCTGGTTGAGGTTTTTAATAACAATAATGGTGCAGTGGGAGATGGCTTTAATCTTTTGGGTAACCCTTATGCAGCACCGATAAGATGGGGAAGTTTGTTGAAAGTAAATGTAGGCCCCTTTATTTGGTTTTATGATCCGCTTAATAATAATTACCGTGTTTCCAGCAATCCAGAGGAGATTATTCAACCTGGAACAGGTTTTTTTATTAAGGTAAATCAGGGTTTTACTTCTGGTTCGGTAGGGTTTAATGAAAATAGTAAAGTAATTCAATAAGGATGAAAGCACAAGTATTATGGGTAGCCTTTGTTTGTTTTTTCCTAAACAGTGCTGAAGCCCAAATTCAAGAAAACCGCTTAACCTTACGGTTAACAAAAGATGTTTTTTCGGATAGTTTCCTGTTAGTTTTTAAGGAAAATGGGAAGGAGGCAATAGATGATCAGGATGCACAGAAAATTGGCGATGGCTATGTGAGTATTTCAAGTCTCCATAGCAAAGAAATTAAACTGGCGATTGAGGAAAGGGCCTATCCAACGCAAAATATAGAAATGGCGCTGTTTGTGAAAGGATATGAAACGGGTTATTACCACTTGTTTGTGGAAGCAACGGATTTTAAAGGTACAGGAATCAGGCTCACTTTATATGATAAATTGCTCAACAAGAAAACGCCGATCCTTTTTAATGGAATAACCTGTTATGGGTTTACCATAGATTTGGCAGTATTAGAAAGTCAGGGCGGAAACCGATTTTCTATGCAATTCAATAAAGTCAGCAAAAATCCATCACTCTCTGTTGTTGAAGGGGCCTTAATGGCCTTTCCAAATCCTTTTCGGGATAACTTATTCCTTGATGTAAAAGATAACCATACCCCATTGGTAGAAATACGGCTAAAGGATCTGATGGGGAGGATAGTCTGGCGCAGAGAATTCAATGAGGTCCAGAAAAATGATGTTTTGACTTTGGAAGGGCTGCAACTGATTCCCGGAATGTATTTATTGGAGTGGAGGGATCGAAATGATCCTAAGAAATTTAAAACCTTAAAAATAATGAAGCATTGACTTGCTTACAAAAACACTTATGATAGCTTCATCACCTTTGAAAAAATAAATTATGCTCCTAAAAAAAATGATACTAATGATGGTCCTGACTTTAATGCTTTTACCTGTTTTAGCTCAGAACCCAGGCGTTCCGGGTGGCGACCCTGATGGGCCAGTTCCCATAGATGGTGGTATTTTCCTGTTAATGGCTTTAGGGTTTCGTTATGGCCTAAAATCAATCAAAAGAAACCGATAGTCTAAGAGAAGGATTCCTTAAACCAGGATTCCTTCTCTTTTTAAAATGTAGTTATAAATGCCTTCTATTGGTTTTTGTAAGATCGTGCCTATTTCTATCCCATTTGTTTTACAAACCTCACGGAGGATATTTTGATAGTAATAGGCAATGGAACCCACAAAGTGGCACTTCAATGTTTTATGATTACTGTAATCTTTAATATTTGTTTTCACAAATTCCTGAAATACCTCATTAATCAGCTTTATAATGAATGGATGATCTAGATGGTTGGTCATGAACTTGCTGAGGGAAGCCAGGTAAGTGTTGGGAAATGGATTTTGATAAACATTAGTGATAACGGTTTCCTTGTCTATTTTATATTCTTCAGCAAACAAAACCCCTAATTCTTTAGGCATGTGGCCATAAAGATAGCTGGTGACCAGTTTTTTCCCCAAATGTGTTCCAGCACCTTCGTCTCCCAATACGTATCCTAAGCCATGTTTGCTGGGGATTACATTTTTACCGTCGTAATAAGAGATGTTTGAGCCGGTGCCCAAAATACAGGTTAAGCCTGGTATATCTCCACAGGTTGCATACGCAGAGCCTACAAGATCGTTTTCTACACAAATAAAGGCATTTGTGAAAAATAAGGACAAACCGTTAGAAATCACCTCATGCTTATCAGGGGAAGAACATCCTGAGCCAAAAAAATAAATCTCTTTAACATCATCAGGATTAAAGCCAAGGTCTTTCTTCTTTGAAAAAAGTTTATATATATCCTGGGCATTGAGAAAGTATGGGTTTATTCCTTGTGTATGAAATCGAATTGGTTCATCAGGACTGTATCCCATCCAGTCTGTTTTAGAGGAACCGCTATCTGCAACTAAAATCATTTGCTAAATTTAAACATCTTATTGAATATTCAAAGTGCCACTGATTTCTTTTAGACTTATTTCTGTTAATTTAGCCTGATGCTGTGCATCCAGAAATCTGGTGATAGCTTGAATTGAATTTCTTTGTGCTTCTCTAAGTTCAAGAGGGGCAATACTTCCCAGTCTGTATTTGTCAAATGTAATGGCTAGATTTTGTTTGGCAATTTCAATATTTCCCTGTTCTACTTTAAGTAGGTCTAGGTTAGTTTGGTAATCCTGGTAAGCCCTTAAGAGGGTAGCACTAATGGTTTGCTGGGTTTTTTCCAGTGTCAGCTGAGATGAATTGATCCCTATTTTTGCATTGCGCTCGTTTTGCCGCTGCAAAAAACCATTGAAAATATTAATGCTGGCAGTTATCCCATAAGTAAGACCACGAGCTTGAAATTCCTTGTTAAATCCAGTAGGGTTGGTATTTCTTGAAAACCCATAGCCGCCATTTAAAGCAACAACAGGATATCGTTGTGCTTTTACTTCTTTTAAAGAAAGTTCAGCTACTTTTTTATTGATAAATGCGTTTTGTAAAACTGGATTAAGCAATAAAGTAGCCTCCTGAAGTTTCGAATAAAGGAGCTGGTCGTTGATCGCTATTTCCTCCCGTACCCTTATTTTGAGGTTTAAATCTCTGGCCATTACCTGGTTTAAATTAACAATAGCATTTTGTACCAAGTTTTTTTGTTGTAATAAAGCAGAGGTGTCGGTATTATAATCAACAGTTGCAGTAAGTACATCAAGTTTTGAACCTTTGCCGATTTGTAATTTGTTTTGAGCGATGCGTACACGAAACCTGGAAATATCCAAAGCACTGTCTGTAGCCGCAACTAACTGTTGCTGCCTTACCAAATCATAATAAGCATTGATGACTTGTGCAATGGTACTCAGTACGATTGCTTTTTCATTTACTTCTCCAAGTTTTTGCAGTTCCTTTAATTTATCATAGGTAGCAAACATCTTTAAGCCATCAAAAATGGTCCAGCCCATGTCAACACCGTAATTCATATTTGTGTTTCTAACACCATCGGCGTTTCTCTCCTCACCTGTAGAGGTGATTTGAGTGGTATTTTGATTACTGCCGCCCTCGCTAAAGTTACCCTGTAAGGCTGGGAGAATACCCGCATTACCATAGCTAACATTGTTTTTTGCGATTTGAACATCATTGTTCACTAGCTTGATGTCATAGTTGTTTTTCAGCGATAGGGCAATAGCTTCTTTCAGCGACAAATATTCCTGTGCACTTGCATTATTGAAATTGCTGGCCAAAAATAAAAGTAAGATAAATTTATACTGTTTCATTGCTTTCAATTTCAGATATGGCCTTTAAAGATTCTTTAAGTTCGGTGTTTTCCTTATGCTCCGATGACCAATAAGAATAGATGGCAGGAATTACAAATAAGGTAAGAATAAGAGAGAAAGTTGTACCACCAACAATTACTATCCCCATTCCCATACGACTTTTTGCTGCGGCACCTAAAGCCATTGCAATTGGAAGGGCACCTATGGCAATGGCCAGACTGGTCATTAATATTGGTCTTAACCTTGAAACCGAAGCTTCCCGGATAGCCACGTCCACACTTTTGCCTTGTTCTTTCAGTTGATTTGCAAACTCCAAAATCAGGATCCCGTTTTTTGTTACCAAGCCAATGAGCATAATGGTGCCGATCTGACTAAAAATATTCCAGCTTTGTCCAAACAACCAGAGCGATAAAAATGCACCAGCAACGGCCATAGGTACAGTTAAGATAATGATTGCCGGATCTTTAAAGCTTTCAAATTGTGCTGATAAAATGAGGTAGACCAATAATATAGCCAGTCCGAATGCAAAAAGGGTGTTCGAGGAACTTTCTTTAAAATCCCTTGATTCTCCGCCAAGATCGGTTGAAAATGTTTCATCCAGCACCTTTTTAGAAATCCTGTCCATGGCAGCTATCCCATCACCAATACTTTTACCAGGTGCCAGGCCTGCTGATACTGTTGCAGCACTGAAACGGTTGTTACGGTATAATTGCGGCGGACTACTCTCTTCTCTGGCGGTCACTACGTTATCAAGTTGTATCAGTTCTTGTTTATTATTTCTCACATATACAGAACTTAAATCCAGGGGATCCTTGCGGTTAGCAACCTCAAACTGTCCGATAACCTGGTATTGCTTGCCATTCATGAAAAAGTAAGAAAACCTTTGTCCGCTTAAGCCCAATTGTAATGCTGTGCCAATATCTTGCACAGAAACACCCAGGTTTTTTGCCTTTGCACGATCAATTGTCAGGTTGATTTCCGGTTTATTAAACTTCAAGTTCACATCCGAAGTGGTAAAGGTGGGGTCGTTTGATACTTCTTCCATAAACAGGGGCACTTTGTCCCTTAACTTTTCAAAGTTCTGTGCCTGAATAATGTAGTTTACTGGCAGGCCACCTCTTCTTCCAACAGCAATGGTGGGTTGTTGGGTAACCACCACTTTTCCTTCCGTATATTTTCTAGTGATATTGGTAAGGCTGGCAGCAATTTCTGCTTGTGAGCGATCACGGTCTCCAGGTTTAAGAAAACCCATTCTTACAAATCCACTATTGGCAGAGCCAGTACCGCCAAAACCTGGGGAGGTAATGGAAATGTTTATCAAGTTTTCAGGTACTGAATCTTTCACCATCTGGGTAATTTTCGACATAAAGCGGTCCGTGTAAGCAAAGGAAGTTCCTTCAGGAGTGGAAACGTTCATGTTGATGGCACTACGGTCATCGTAAGGTGCTGTTTCTTTGGGTAAGATATTCCAAAACAAGGCAATTAAACCAACGCAGACCAACAATATTGGGACAGAGAGCCATTTTCTTTTTAAGAATTTATTAAGATTTGTGGCGTAGTTTTCATTCAGTTTAGCAAAATAAGGTTCTGTCATATTATAGAACTTTGACTTCTTGTGCCCTGTTTTTTTCATCAGGTAAGCATTCAGCATCGGTGTTAAGGTAAGCGATACGAATGCCGAAATGAGCACCGCGGCACCAATCACGATGCCAAACTCCCTAAACAGCCGGCCTACAAAACCTTCCAAAAATATGACGGGTAAAAATACCGCCGCAAGCGTTATGGAAATAGAGATAACAGCAAAGAAAATCTCATTGGTTCCTTTTATTGCTGCCTCAAAAGGGGAGTAGCCTTCTTCTACTTTTTTAAAGATGTTTTCCGTGACCACAATTCCATCATCCACCACCAGCCCTGTAGCCAGAACGATAGCTAGTAATGACAGTACATTGATGGAAAACCCAAAAATGTACATGATGAAAAAGGTGAAAATTAACGACACCGGAATATCGATGAGTGGCCTGATGGCGATGGCCCAATCTCTAAAAAACAAGTAAATGATCAGGATGACCAGCACAAGTGAAATTAAAATAGTTTCAGCAACTTCAGTCACTGAGCTTTTAATAAAGCTGGTGTTATCTAATGAAATATTAAGTTTGATATCCTTAGGAATATCTTTCTGCAATTGCGCAAATCTTTTATAGAACTCTTCTGAAATTTCCAGGTAATTAGCTCCAGGCTGTGGTACCAGTCCAACAGCTACCATTGGTTTTCCAGATTCCCTCAGTACAGTTTCCTCATTTTCAGAACCTAGTACAGCAAAACCAATGTCTTTCAACTGAACCACGTTATTAGAATCGTTTTTTAAGATCAGGTCGTTAAATTCTTGCTCGGTGGTTAGTTTACCTAATGTTTTTACCACAAGTTCTGTGCTTTCACCAGTAATTTTACCCGACGGCAATTCCACGTTTTCGGTGTTTAAAGCAGTAACTATGTCTTGTGAAGTTAAACCATAAGCCGCTAATTTATCAGGGTCTATCCTGATGCGCATGGCATATTTTCTTTGACCCATGATTTGTACACCGCTTACACCAGAAATTGTTTGCAGTCGATCGGCAATAACATTCTCCGCAAAATCACTCAATTCCATCACATTACGTTGATCACTTTGAACAGTCATTATGATTACGGCATCTGAATTGGCATCGGCCTTGCTCACTACTGGGTTTCCATCAATATCTTTAGGTAAATTTCTTGCTGCCTGAGACACTTTATCGCGAACGTCATTAGCGGCGTCGTCAATATTTTTATTCAGGTTAAACTCAATAGTAATATTGCTGCTTCCCTGGTTGCTGGAAGAGGAGATATTTCTAATTCCGTCAATTCCATTGATAGATTTCTCCAGCGGTTCTGTAATCTGGGATTCAATAATGTCTGCATTAGCTCCAGGATAAGATGTACGCACGGAAACAACCGTAGGGTCAATATTAGGATACTCCCTAACGCCAAGAAAAGTATAGCCGATGACGCCAAAGAGCAGAATCATCAGGTTCATCACTATAGCCAGAACTGGCCTTTTTATACTGGTGGTTGAAATACTCATGTTGCTGCTGTACTTAGTTTTTAACGAGGGTAACATTTACCGGTGCATCCGGTTTCAGCACCATGGCTCCTGTGGTTAATACGGTATCCCCAACTTTAAGTCCCGAGGTAATTACGATGTTTTCTGCTGTTCTTGTGCCTGCTTGAACTGGCACTTGTAAGGCCTTTCCATTTTTACTGATATAAACTGTTTTCCCCTTTAATACCGGGATGATGGCTTCGTTGGGAATCAAAATAGCATCTTGTAAAGTATTAAGCGAAAGGGCTATGGTAGCAAAGGCTCCTGGCAAAAGTTCCATGTTGGGGTTTTGAGCCACCGCTCTAAGCTGGAGTGTTCTTGTTTGTGTATTAATACCGGGCTCTATGGCAAATACATTTCCGGTATGAACTTTTGCAGAGCCACTGGTTTTAAAAGAGATGGGCGAATCGACATAAATTTGTCCGGCGTATTTTTCAGGAACAGAAAAGCTGATTTTAATAGGGTCGATGCTCATTAGATTGGCAATAACTTTTGTTGGTGTAATATACTCACCGGTTGAAACCGAGCGTAGTCCAATTTTCCCACTGAAAGGGGCATAAATTGATCTTTTAGCCAGTTGTGCACGAATAAGTTGTGTTTGTGCCCTTAAGGAGAGTAAATCGGCTAAAGAAGTGTCATATTCTTCCTGACTGATTGCTCCTTTTTGTAACAACTGTTTTGCACGGTCCTCGTTTGTTGAAGAAAGCTTTTCCAGGGTCAGTGCTTGCTGTAATTGTGCCTGTATATCCCTGTCGTTAATTTTCAACAACAAGGTTCCTTTGCTCACATTAGAGCCTTCTTTGAAATATATGCCGGTAATTAAACCCGCAACTTCACTCTGCAAAGCAATTGATTCATTGGCTTCTATGGCACCTGTTATTCCAAGGTCGTTATTAAAGTCGCTAGTGTTTACCACTATTCCATTTACATTTAATGAAGGAGGAGGTCCTTTTTTATCTTTCCCTCCACCCGAACCGGCAATCTTCTGGTTAGCAGAAATCCGGTAATAGACAAAGTAAGCCATGGCAATGGCAATCAGGACGTAAATGATGTATTTAAGCTTCATAGATAGTCAGTGAGCAGATGTTAGGAGACAAAAATATTTAAATTTCTTATTAGGTTTGTGATGTATTAAGTATGTTACAGCTTAATTAAGTTTTGAACAGCAAAAGGTATAGATAAGTTATAAATTTGCTCGGACTAAAGTACTATAGTAAAACAAATTATTTGGATGAAAAAATCATTAGCAGGATTAGTCGTATTATTAACACTAAGTATGACGGTCAAATCACAGGTAAAAATAGGTTTTGAAATCAGTTTCATTGAACCACAAGCACATTATGCGGAAATAGAAATGAACATCGGTGGTTTAAATAAAGACTATGTGGATTTAAAAATGCCGGTTTGGGCCCCAGGGTCTTATCTGGTACGTGAATTTGCTAAAAGTGTAGAAGGTTTTAGCGCACAGGTAGCCGGAAAATCAGTTAAAACGGAGAAAATTGATAAGAATACCTGGAGGGTTTACCATGCAAAAGCCGATGCGGTTAAAATAAATTACCGTGTTTATGCCTTTGAAGTCTCTGTACGGACCTCTTTTATTGATGATGCTCACGCTTTTTTATCTTCTACAGGTATATTTATGTATCCTGATGGGATGCTAAAAACAGCTAGTACCGTTAAAGTTATTCCTTATAAAGGCTGGACGAAAGTTTCTACAGGTCTGGAGCCGGTTGCAGGGCAGCAATTTACCTACCACGCTGCTGATTTCGATATTTTGTTCGATAGTCCGATTGAAGTAGGTAACCAGGATGTATTTGAATTTACTGCTGCAGGCGTAAAGCATGAAGTTGCCATGTTTGGTGGGGGCAGTTATGATAAAGAGCGTTTAAAAGTCGATATGGCTAAAGTAGTAGCAGCTTCGACCGCTATTTATGGTGAAAACCCGAATAAGCATTATACTTTTATAGTACATAATTTTTCTAGAGGTGGTGGTGGCTTAGAGCATTTAAATTCAACTGTTTTAGGAGCCTCGCGAGACCAGTATACATCAGAGAAAGGTTATTATGGCTTTTTGGGTCTTGTTGCTCATGAATATTACCATTTGTGGAATATTAAACGCCTTCGCCCAGTGGCTTTAGGTCCTTTTGATTACAATAAAGAGAACTACACCACTAACTTATGGATAGCAGAGGGTTTTACTGCCTATTATGAAAATAAAATAATGCTGCGTGCAGGCTTTTCGAGTCCTGAAAAAATTGCTACTGATTTAGCGACAGCAGTTTCCAATGCGGAGAATACACCGGGTGCAAAAATACAGAGTGCAGCTGAGGCTAGTTTTGATGCCTGGATTAAATATTACAGACCTAATGAAAATTCTAACAATACCACTGTATCTTATTACAGTAAGGGAGAAGTGATCGGTTTATTGATGGATGTGGCAATTGCACATGCTACTAAAGGTACCAAAAGTCTTGATGATGTAATGAAAGCCATGTATTTACAAGGAAAAACCTTGAAAAGAGGCTATACTGATGCAGAATTTAAAACCATGGTAGAAAAAATTAGTGGCGTAAGCTTCACTGATTTCTATGCTAAATATGTAAATGGAACTCATGCTATTGAATACGATAAATATTTTGGTTATGCCGGAATAAAAATCAAGAATGAAAATGAAGGCAAACAAATTCCTTATATCGGAGTGGCTTCCAAAATTATTGAAGGTGGGGTATTTATTTCTTCCGTTTCCCGTAATTCTGCCGCTTGGGTAGGTGGGCTGAATGTGAATGATCAAGTGATTGGTGTTGATGGTAATCCTGTGGAGGCCGTTATTGAACGCATGCCTACTATAACAGATAAAAAAGTTGGTGATGTTGTTAAACTAGATATCGTTAGAGATGGTTTAAAGAAAACAATTTCAATTACCTTAAAAGCCAGTCCAAATTTAAAATTGGTTGCTGTTTTAGACGATCAGGCTACTGCAGCGCAATTGCTGGTTAGAAAGCAGTGGTTTGGAATTTAAATAAACCGTTAATACTATTAGAAGGCTGTTTCATTGTAAAAATGAGCAGCCTTTTTTTTATGGCTACTCGTGTTGAAATGGCAAAGACTATTTTGGTAGGTCGTTGGCAGGTCCTTGGTAGGTGGTTGGTAGGTCCTTGGTAGGTCTAAATGACCTGCAAACGACCTACCAGAGATAACCCAGCGTTATCTCAATCTTTAATGAAACCAACAGGAGTAAGCACTCTTTGGTTGTGCTGTTTTTGTCGATCATGAAAAAAAAAGTGATTACATAAATAAGGCTGTCATCATGATTAATGAGACAGCCTTATGTATTTTAAAAGCGATAAAAGTTGTTTCTAGAACGTAAAACGTATAGATAAGCCTAATCCAGAGCCATCAAATTGTGTATCAGGAGCAAGTTCAATAGCTGGTTTCCAATCTAATGAAAGATTCAAAGGAGCTTCAACAAATTTATAATCTAAACCTAAAACGCCATCAAGAGACACGTAAAGATCATTTGAATCGTAATGTTTGTATTTAACGGAACCTAAAGTACCACCAATACCATAATACCAATTTAAACCTGGTGCACCTGCAATAGGGTTGTAAATTTCATATAAGCCCGTTAAGCGGAAATAATTTACATCATGGTGTGATCTGAAATTTGCAATAATGTCCAGCATTTTATTTCCACCTAAACTGGTTTTAAAAGTTACGCCATTAGCGCTTCCAAAGCGTCCACCAATTGCATTTTTGTAATTCTGTGCATTGGAAGTGTTATACATAGCTAATGAAGTAAGAACAATTAGACTAAGAATAGTAAAGATTTTTTTCATAATATTTTAATGTGTTTTTATAATGCAAACCCAATATCAAAAATTATGCCGCTAGTTGTAGCTTGATTTAAATATTTGCTGGTATGCGCGTTTTTTACTCATTCCTTCCTAATTTTTTTAGTGATAGCTTGATTTAAATATTTGCAGGTTCGTGCACCTTCATAAATCATCACAATAAAGCATACCGAAATCAAAATTGGTTTTTTTACAAAATTTAATTTGTTAGATTTGGTTATCAGCATAAATACCAAATCTAAATAAGCAAAAAATGGGATCCGAGATAACACGTGTATTTGACTTACTCCAGTATAATTTAGAGCGATTTCCAAAAAATGAGTTTGTAAGTGGAAAAAGAGGTGGAAAATGGAATTCTTATAGTACCCTTCAGTTTAAAGAGATTGTTGACGATTTAAGTCGCGGTATGATTGCCAAAGGAATGGGTAAAGGTTCGCGTATTGCAGTCATGTCTCCAAACAGGCCTGAATGGAACATCACCGATTTTGCCATTATGCAGATTGGTGCTTTTCAAATTCCACTTTACCCCACACTGGCAGAAAATGACATTAGGTTCATTCTAAAAGATGCGGAAGTCAGCATGCTTTTTGTCGCAGATGAAGCGCTTTACCATAAAATTAAAATTATTGCGGCAGAGTTAGCACAACCCATAAAGATTTATACCATAGATGTGGTGCCCGGTGCAGATCATTGGAAATTATTGTCGGACGAAGGTTCCAAACAAAAGGAAATTAATTTAGAAGCCTATCGTGCTGCGGTGAGTAGTGAAGATATATTGACTTTAATATATACCTCAGGAACTACAGGTACGCCAAAAGGTGTAATGTTAACGCACAATAACCTGATTAAGAATTTTGAGAATTCAGCAGTGTTGCTGCCCCCGGGGATAACAAAAGGATTAAGCTTCCTGCCGCTCTCCCATATTTTTGAGCGGATGATCGTTTACCTCTATTTTTATTGTGGTGTTTCTGTTTACTATGCAGAAAGTATGGAAACCATTGT
Organism: Pedobacter sp. CG_S7; assembly: GCF_040544395.1. Classification (NCBI taxonomy): domain Bacteria; kingdom Pseudomonadati; phylum Bacteroidota; class Sphingobacteriia; order Sphingobacteriales; family Sphingobacteriaceae; genus Pedobacter; species Pedobacter sp. CG_S7. The sequence continues at coordinate 39,739 of NZ_JBEONS010000018.1, forward strand.
GGCAGATATACAGTTTGTAAAGCCTAGTGCTTTTTCTACAGTGCCCAGGTTGCTGGAAAAGGTTTATGAGAAAATAATGGAGAAGGGAAAGGCTCTTACGGGTGTCAAAAGAGGAATTTTCTTTTGGTCTGTTGCCCTTGCTGAACAATATGAAATTGAAAATGGGTGGTTTTATAACCTGAAGCTGAGCATTGCAAGGAAACTGGTATTTAAAAAATGGCAGGAAGCTTTGGGAGGTAATATATTGGTGATTGTATCAGGTGGTGCAGCACTTAACCCCAGATTGGCCAGAATATTTTGGGCTGCAGGAATGCCTGTATTCGAAGGTTATGGGCTTACAGAAACTTCGCCCGTAATTACGGTTAACCATTTTGGAGGCAATACCATGTTTGGTACCGTTGGAACAGCAATTGAGGGAATGGAAATCAAAATTGCTGAAGATGGTGAAGTGCTTGCCCGTGGTCATGCAATTATGAAAGGTTATTATAACCGGGATGACCAAACTGCCTTAAGCATAGATCAGGAGGGGTGGTTCCATACCGGTGATATTGGTGAAATTATTAATAGTAAGTTCCTGAAAATAACCGATAGAAAAAAGGAAATTTTTAAAACTGCAGGTGGTAAATATGTAGCACCTCAAATGCTGGAAAATAAATTCAAAGAAACGATTTTAATAGATCAGGTAATGGTGCTTGGCGATAACCGCAAGTTTCCGGCGGCGTTAATTGTGCCTAACTTTGTTGCGTTAAGGGCATGGGCAGCAAAGAAAGTGATTCCCTACACTACTGATGAAGAAATGATCAAAAACCCACAGGTTTTAGAAAAATATCAACAAATTGTTTTCAATAGCTGTAAGGATTTTGGTAAATGGGAGCAAGTGAAGCGCTTTGCCTTATTGCCAAAACCATGGAGTATAGAAGGTGGCGAGCTTACACCAAAACTAAGCTTTAAAAGAAAAGTAATTTTAGAAAGAAACAATGCTATTATTGAAAAGTTATATAAAGATGCAGAGAATTACAAGGGGTAACCCGTTAGTTCTACTTATTGCCCTGGTTATTCCATTAGTTTTAGCAGGCTGTGCCGGCGGACAATTAGGGGTTAAAAGCAGTAAGGAATACCGCAATGGAATGGTGGTGTCAGCAAATCAATTGGCTTCGCAGGTGGGCATTGCTATTTTAAAAAAGGGTGGTAATGCTGTTGATGCAGCTGTAGCTGTTCAATTTTCCCTTGCCGTAGTTTACCCTAACGCTGGTAATATTGGGGGTGGTGGATTTATGGTTTACCGTTCAGCAAAAGGTGAAACTAGTACCATAGATTATAGAGAAAAGGCTGCGGCAAAGGCTTCCAGAAACATGTACCTTGATAGTGCAGGACTGCCCATAGTGGAAAAAAGCATGTATGGATCGCTGGCTGCTGGTGTTCCGGGTTCTGTTGCTGGCATGTTTGAAGCACATCAGAAATATGGTAAACTTCCATGGGCTGATTTGATTGCACCTGCTATTGCCCTGGCTGATCAGGGTTTTGAGGTTAGTGAGCGCCAGGCTAACGAATTAAATGGATTGCAAAAAAGGTTTGCTTTGCTTAATCCTTCAGGCACTGCTTTTATGAAGGCTAGTGCATGGGCTGCTGGTGATCTGCTTGTGCAAAAGGAACTGGCAAATACTTTAACTCACATTAAGGAAAAAGGTAAAGCTGGATTTTATGAGGGAGCTGTGGCAAATGCTATTGTTGCCGAAATGCAGCGCTCGGGCGGAATTATAAGCTTGGAGGATTTAAAAAATTACGAGGCCATTTGGCGCAAACCAGTAGTAGGGATGTATAAAGGATTTAAAGTGATTACTATGCCTCCACCTTCCAGTGGTGGTATCGCGTTAATTCAATTGCTGAAAGCTGTAGAAGGTTACCCCTTAAAAAAATGGGGGCATAATACTGATTCAACAGTTCAAGTGATGGTAGAAGCTGAACGTAGAGTTTATGCTGATCGTGCTGCCCACCTGGGTGATCCTGATTTTTATAAAGTGCCGGGAATACAGTTGATGGATGCTGCATATATCAAAAATAGAATGAGCAGTTTTACATGGGATAAGGCTACATCAAGCACTGCTGTTAGTGCTGGCGTAGTGGCTCCGATGGAACATGAGGAAACTACCCATTTCTCTATAGTTGACCGAGAAGGTAACGCTGTTTCTATTACAACAACTTTAAATGGTTCTTATGGTGCTGGTGTTGTGGTTAAGGGAGCTGGCTTTTTACTCAACAATGAAATGGACGATTTTTCGGTTAAACCTGGTGCACCAAATATGTATGGTTTAGTTGGTGGAGAAGCTAATGCCATTGCACCAAATAAACGCATGCTCAGCTCCATGACTCCGGCCATCCTGGAAAAAGATGGAGACTTATTTATGGTAGTGGGTACGCCGGGAGGTTCAACCATCATCACATCCGTTTTTCAGACCATATTGAATGTTATCGATTTTGATATGAACATGCAAGCTGCTGTAACGGCAAAAAAGTTTCATCACCAATGGTTACCAGATGAAGTACAGGTGGAAACAGGAGCCTTGGATAGCGTAGCACAACGTGTTTTAGAGAGAAAAGGTTATATTATTAAGCCCCGTGGGCCAATAGGAAGGGTAGATGCAATTTTGAAAACCAAGTGGGGTTTTTACCAGGGAGGGGCTGATCCGAGGGGTGATGATCTGGCCATAGGCTGGTAGTTTAATAATTGGTATAAGTATTGTTAATTGTTTCCTTGATAGCATATATACTTAATTATAAAATCATGAAAAAAAACTTATTAAAATGCCTTTCGGCTACTTTTGCTGTAGCTTTAATGGCTAATGTGTTGCAGGCCCAGGAAACGGTTAATCCGCCTGTTAAATTAAATACATGGTCTATTGGTGTTAATGCGGGTGCTTTAACACCCATTTCACCCTTAGGTGGTAAAAATGATTTCTCCAACTGGAAGACCAATTTGGGTTATGGTTTATACATTAAAAAACAAATCACTCCTTACTTCTCTTTGAGGTTAGATGGAGTTAGAGGTAAATTAAGCGCAGATAATACCGAGCCTTTTGATAATGGTGTAGCAATTACAGGTGGTGTAAGTAGTTTTGAGACTGATTTAAATTATTCAGGTAGCTTAAATGCTGTGGTTAATATGTTTAATATTGATATGTTTCGTAAAGAAAATATACTTCAATTATATGTATCGGCAGGTGCGGGTTTAGCCGGTTATAAAACAAAGATTACCTCTGCTGCTGGAACAAGAGATTATACTTCAGATAACATTTCAGAACTAATTATTCCGGTAGGCCTTGGTGCTAAATTCAGACTGGCCGATAAGGTTAACTTTGATCTGGGTTGGACAGTCAATTTTGTTGATGGCGACAATCTTGATGGTTTTTATAAAGGGAATAATAACGACAAATATTCTTATGCACATGCAGGTTTAGAGTTTTCTCTTGGAAGTGGAGAGAAACAACTGGCATGGCATAATCCTGTAGCTTTAACTTACGATGAGGCTTTAGCGGCTAAAGAAACTGCTACTGCTTTAAAAGGAGTGGTAGATGCTCAAAAAGCAGAGAATGCTCGTCTAAGAGCAGATATGGATAATCTTTTAAAAGACAGTGATGGCGACGGTGTTGCTGATAAATTGGATAAATGTCCTGATACACCTGCAGGTATAGTTGTAGATGGTTCTGGTTGTCCACTAAAAGTTGCGCCTACCAAAGTTATTGTAACCGAGGCAGATCGTAAAATTGTGAATGAAGCAATTAGAAACCTGGAATTTGATTTAGGAAAATCAACACTAAGGGCTAAATCTTATCCAACATTAAACAGGGTTGCTGCTTTATTAGTGGAGAAAAACTTTAGCCTGAAACTTGCCGGACATACTGATATTACAGGTTCAATGAAATTGAACTTAGCCTTATCGAAAGACAGAGCAGAAGCGGTAAAATCTTATTTAGTGTCTCAGGGTGCTAATCCATCCAGAATTGAAGCAACAGGTTATGGTCCAAACCAACCAATTGCATCTAATAAAACTGCCTCTGGTCGTCAAAAAAATAGAAGGGTAGAATTTACCTTATTTTAATAGTCAGCGCTTAATTTTTTTAAAGCTGCATCTTAATCGGATGCAGCTTTTTTTTGTTTGTTTTTTGAGAAAATATACTTGCAAGAGCAGATATTATTCTTTAGCTTTGTTATGCAAGCATAATAATTTAATGAAACAGCAGGAAACAATAGATTCTTTATTAAAGGTGGTTTGGCAAAATATGGCCAATTCATATAACCAGATAGCTTCTGGATTTGAAATAACCCAAGCCATTGGCTATGTGTTGATTAATATTGAAAAAGAAGGCACACCGGTTTCCCGGCTGGCAGGACTGCTTGGTGTAAAAGCCACCAGCTTATCCCGGATGTTAAATAACATGGAGTTTCTTGGTTTGATTTACAGGGAGCCTTGTTTAGGCGATAAACGATCAGTAAAAGTTTATTTAACTGATTTTGGCCGCGAGAAGCGGCAATTGGCAAAAGGTGTAGTTATTTCATTCAATGAATACCTCGCTAAAAACTTAACAGTAAGTGAAAGAAATAACCTGATGACCACCTTACAAAAATTAAATACACTCACTTTAGCATATACAATTAATTCAGAAGATGATAAATAAAAAGATTAATAAGGTAGCAGTATTGGGTTCCGGTATTATGGGCTCACGTATTGCCTGTCACTTTGCAAATATCGGCGTAGAGGTTTTATTGTTAGATATTGTGCCCAAAGAAGGGGATAAAAACAGCATTGTAGCTATGGCTTTGCAAAATGCCATAAAAACAAATCCTTCTCCGGTTTACTCGAAGAAGGTGTTGAATAAAATTACCATAGGTAATTTTGACGATGACATGCCAAAAATAGCAGGCTATGATTGGATTATAGAGGTCGTTATAGAAAACCTTGACATCAAGAAAAAGGTGTTTGAGCAAGTAGAGCAATTCCGTAAACCGGGAACTTTAGTGACTTCAAATACATCAGGTATCCCTATCCACTTAATGGCGGAAGGTAGAAGTGATGATTTTAAAGCAAACTTCTGTGGATCTCACTTTTTTAATCCGCCACGGTATTTGCATTTATTGGAGGTCATTCCAACCCCACATACCAAACCAGAACTTGTTGATTTCTTAATGCACTATGGAGATAAATTCCTTGGTAAAACAACTGTTCTTTGTAAAGATACTCCTGCATTTATTGCCAACAGGGTAGGCGTTTATGCTATTATGGCATTGCTGCACCTGGTAGAGAAAATGGACCTTACCGTAGAAGAAGTAGATAAATTTACTGGTCCGGCTTTAGGCAGACCGAAATCTGCAACATTCCGTACTACAGATGTGGTAGGTTTAGATACCATGATAAAGGTAGCCAAAGGATTATATGATAATTGCCCGGATGATAAAGCACGTGCCTTATTTAAACTTCCTGCCTACGTTGAAAAAATGGCGGAAAAAAATTGGTTAGGCGATAAAACCAAACAGGGTTTTTACAAGAAAACTAAAAGTGCAGAAGGGAAAACAGAAATATTAGCTTTAGACCTGAAGACTTTAATATACCGTCCGCAACAAAAGGTTAAATCTTCAACTTTAGATTTAACCAAGCCTATTGAAAACCTTAAAGATAGAATGAAGGTATTTGTTGCAGGAAAAGATAAGGCCGGTGAATTGTTCCGGGCGGCCTCTTTTGGCTTATTTGAATATGTCTCTGATCGTATTCCTGAAATTTCTGATGAACTGTATCGCATTGACGATGCCATGCGCGCTGGCTTTAAATGGGATTTAGGTCCTTTTGAACTTTGGGATGCTATTGGTGTAAAAGAAGCTATCGAAGGCATGAAAGCTTATGGCCATAATGCTGCGCCATGGGTTCAGGAAATGCTGGATGCTGGTCATACTTCTTTTTATAAAGTTGAAGATGGTGTTAAAAAGTATTACGATATTCCTTCTAAAGGCTATAAGGCTGTTCCGGGTGCAGAAGAATTTATTATTCTTGATAACCTACGTGCCCATAAAACCATCTGGAAAAATTCTGGCGCTTCCATCATTGATTTAGGTGATGGCATTTTGAATGTAGAGTTCCATTCTAAAATGAATACCATTGGTGGTGATACGTTACAGGCTATTAATAAAGCGATAGATCTTGCGGAAAAAGAATACCGTGGGGTTGTTATCGGTAACGATGGTGCCAACTTCTCTGCCGGAGCCAATGTTGGAATGATCTTTATGATGGCTGTGGAGCAAGAATGGGAGGAGTTGAATATGGCTATCAGGGCTTTCCAAAATACTTCCATGCGTATCCGTTATTCTTCCATACCTGTTGTGGTAGCACCTCATAATTTAGCTTTAGGTGGCGGTTGCGAATTTAGTTTACATGCGGATCATGTGCAGCTCCATGCAGAAACCTATATGGGATTAGTAGAGTTTGGTGTTGGCTTAATTCCTGGTGGTGGTGGTACTAAAGAGTTTGCCTTGCGTGCATCGGATGAATTTAAGGATGACCAGATTGTTCAAAATGTACTGAAAGATCGTTTTTTAACTATCGGGATGGCCAAAGTATCTACCTCAGCGGTCGAAGCTTTTGAACTGGGTTATTTACAAAAAGATAAATATTCCATCTCCATGAATAGAAGTCGTTTAATTGCTGATGCCAAAGCGAAAGCGATTGAACTGGCTGAGGCTGGTTATACACAACCGGTTAGGCGTAAAGATATCAGGGTTTTAGGTAAACAAGGCTTAGGTATTGTTTATGCAGGTGCAAATACCATGTATTCTGGTCATTATATTTCTGAGCATGATAAAAAGATCTCAGAAAAACTCGGTTATGTGCTCTGTGGTGGTGATCTTTCGGCGCCAACAGAGGTAACTGAGCAGTATTTACTGGAGCTGGAAAGGGAGGTGTTTTTATCGCTTTGTGGAGAAAGGAAAACATTGGAACGGATCCAAAGTATTGTAACTAAAGGTAAACCTTTAAGAAACTAATTATAAATTCTAAAGACATAGACATGCAAGAAGCATATATAATAGCAGGATATCGTACAGCAGTGGGCAAGGCTCCACGTGGTGTATTTCGTTTTACAAGAGCCGATGATTTAGCTGCTGAAGTAATCAAACACCTTGTAGCCTCAGTTCCAAATTTAGACCAGGAACAAATTGACGATGTTATTGTGGGTAATGCTACACCAGAAGCGGAACAGGGGTTAAATATTGGCCGGATGATTTCTTTAATGGGCCTGAATACCGATAAGATTCCTGGGGTAACCATTAACAGGTATTGTGCATCAGGACTGGAAACTATTGCTACGGCTGTAGCGAAAATTAAAAGTGGTATGGCTGATTGTATCATTGCTGGTGGGGTTGAAGTAATGTCTGGTATGCCTTTTGGCGGCTGGAAAATTGTGCCTAATGTTGATGTTGCCAAAACTAATCCTGATTGGTACTGGGGTATGGGCTTAACGGCTGAGGCTGTAGCTAAAGAATATAAAGTGAGCCGCGAAGATCAGGATCAATTTGCTTTTCAATCTCACCAAAAAGCAATTGAGGCCATTAAAAATGGTCATCTCGAGGGTGGCGTTATTCCTATTACTATAACTGAGAATTATGTTGATGCCAACATGAAGAAACAAACCCGTAGTTATGTGGTGGATACAGATGAAGGGCCAAGAGCAGATACTTCTGTAGAGAAACTGGCGAAATTAAAGCCTGTTTTTGCTGCTGATGGTTGTGTTACTGCAGGTAATTCTTCTCAAACTTCTGATGGTGCGGCCTTTGTTTTAGTGGTTTCTGAACGTAAAATGAAGGAATTAGGTGTTGAGCCTATCGCTCGATTGGTAAGTTATGGTGTTGTAGGTGTACCGCCTAGAATTATGGGTATTGGACCAATTTATGCGATACCAAAGGCTTTAAAAATGGCAGGCATGACTTTAGATCAAATAGACCTGATTGAGCTGAACGAAGCTTTTGCTTCACAATCTTTAGCCGTTGTTAGGGAATTGGGCCTCAATACCGATATCCTGAACGTAAATGGGGGTGCAATTGCTCTTGGTCACCCCTTGGGTTGCACCGGAGCTAAACTATCTGTGCAGTTGTTTAGTGAATTGAAAAAAAGAGATAAAAAATACGGCATGGTATCCATGTGTGTGGGTAATGGACAAGGGGCTGCAGGTATTTTTGAAATGTTATAAACTGGATTTGGAAGATAAGATTATGGAAACTACAGAAAAGAAAACAATTAAAGGTGGTGAATTTCTAATTATGGATACCACTTACCAGGAGGTCTTTATTCCTGAAGAATTTGATGAAGAACAAAATATGATCGCACAGACCTGCCGTGATTTTTTGGCGGCAGAAGTTTATCCAAATCTTGATCGTATAGATCAATTAGAAGAGGGTTTAATGCCTTCATTATTAACTAAAGCTGGCGAACTGGGTATTTTAGGCGTGTCAATTCCTGAAGAGTTTGGTGGTTTTGGAAAAAACTTTAATACTTCTATGCTAGTTGCAGATGTAATTGGTGCAGGACATTCATTTGCTGTGGCCTTGTCTGCACATACGGGTATTGGTACTTTACCAATATTGTATTATGGAAATGAAGCGCAGAAAGCGAAATACATCCCTAAATTGGGTACCGGTGAATATAAAGCGTCCTATTGCTTAACAGAACCGAACGCTGGTTCTGACGCCAATTCTGGGAAGACAAAAGCGAAATTAACAGAAGACGGTAAACATTATGTCCTCAACGGACAAAAAATGTGGATCACCAATGGTGGTTTTGCAGACATTTTTATTGTTTTCGCAAAGATTGATGACGATAAAAACCTTACTGCTTTTATTGTAGAGCGCGACTTTGGTGGTATTACTATGAATTCTGAAGAGCATAAAATGGGTATCAAAGGTTCTTCGACCAGGCAGGTGTTCTTTAACGATTGCCCTGTGCCGGTAGAGAATATGCTGTCGGACCGGGAAAATGGTTTTAAAATAGCAGTTAATATTTTAAACATCGGTAGGATAAAATTAGCTGCAGCGGCAATCGGCGGTTCTAAAGCTGTGATTAACCAGGCTGTGAATTATGCTAATGAACGCGTTCAGTTTGATCGCCAGATCTCTAAATATGGTGCCATAAGGCATAAAATGGCAGAAATGGCTAGTAAGGTTTATGCTGTAGAGTCTGCAAATTACCGTGCAGGCCAAAACATTGATGATGCTTTTGATGCTTTGGTTGCTAGTGGAATGGATGAAAGTAAAGCGAAGTTAAAATCTACAGAGCAGTTTGCTGTAGAGTGCGCGATCCTGAAAGTTTGGGGTTCTGAAGTGTTGGATTTTGTAGTGGATGAAGGCGTCCAGATTTATGGTGGTATGGGTTATTCTGCTGATGCACCAATGGACCGTGCTTATCGTGATGCCAGGATCAATCGTATTTTTGAAGGTACGAATGAAATTAACCGTTTACTTACGGTAGACATGATGTTGAAACGGGCGATGAAAGGGGAATTGGACTTGATGACCCCAGCTACAGCGGTTGCTGGAGAGCTGATGTCTATTCCTGATTTTGGTGAAGATGAGGATACTTTGTTCGCTGCAGAAAAGAAAATTATTAAGAACTTGAAAAAAGCAACCCTGATGGTTGCTGGATCTGCAGTTCAAAAATTAATGATGAGCTTATCTAAAGAACAAGAAATATTAATGAACATTGCTGACATGGCTAGTTATGTTTATATCGCAGAATCTGTGATGTTAAGAACCGAAAAGTTGGTTAGCTTAAGAGGCGAAGCGGCCTGTGCTGGTCAGCTCAACATGATGCGTATTTATTTTGTAGAGGCTGTTGATGGTGTTCAAAAAGCTGGTAAAGAAGCTCTTTGGGCTTTTGCTGAAGGTGATGAGCAGCGAATGATGATGGTAGGTTTACGCAGGTTTACAAAAATGGAAGCCTTCAATGTTAAAGATGTACGTCAAAAAGTTGCTCAGGAGCTGATTGCAGCTAATAAATATTGCTATTAAATTATTAAATCTCGAATAGTGCAGGCGCCCTTTAGTTTTAAGGGCGCCTTTTTTTACACCCATTTGTTAAAATTGGTTAAAAATTGTTCTATCAGCAATAAAAGACTATTTTTGTGCATTATGTTAAAAAACAAGATTTTATTGGCAGCAATTGCTTTGGTGCTTAGCTTTTCTGCTTGTCAGAAAGAGGAACCTTACAATAGGGAAGCGCAATTAAAAACTGATACGGAGATCATTCAGAAATTTATTGTTGATCAAAAATTAACTGACGTAAAAGAAAGCAATGGTTTGTTTTACCAGGTTCTTACCCCAGGTACAGGTACTGCCACAATACAATTAACTGATACACTAACGGTAAATTATGAAGGCAAGCTTTTAGATGGGACAGTATTCGATGAAACAAAAGATGGTGCAATCAAACTTCCACTTAATCAAGTGATAGAAGGTTGGCAGAAAGGGATACCTTTGGCTAAAGAAGGCGGACAGATCAGACTGCTTATTCCTTCACCAATGGCTTACACCAATAGAAAGATTGGTGTCATTCCAGCTAATTCACCATTGGATTTTATAGTGGATATAGTTAAAGTAAGTAAAAAAACAAATTAATAATCATACGAATGCTTAAAAAATTAACTGCATCATATGCGCTTGCTTTAATCGGCCTAATTGTTCTTTTGGGCTCTTGTGCAAAAGAATATCAATCCATTGAATCTACGGATGATGCAAAAATTCAACAATACATTACAGCTAATAACCTAACGGTGACTAAAGATAGCTCCGGGTTTTATTACCAGATTATTAATCCTGGTACCGGAGATTTTTTCTTAAACACTGATTCTGTATTATACCATGCCTCTATTAAATCGTTATTAAAGGGAACAGCCTACTATACTGATCCTGCGAATGGTAATTTTGGAACCTATGTAGGTTATGCTAATAATTTTAACGGAACAAATATTCCTGCTATCAGAACAGCAATACTAGCCTTAAAACCGGGTGGTTCTTTAAGGGTATTATTGCCATCCTATATGGCTTTTGGCAGAAATGGGTTTCCTACAATTAATGTCCCTTCAAACGAGGTGATTGATTTATTGATAACCACGATGCCTGAGAAGAAACAAGCAGCGCTTGATGACAGGTTAATTCGTGAGTTTATTACGGCAAAAGGCATTACCGGAATGGTTAAAGGACCTGCTGGAATCTATTATGTAATTAATCAGCCTGGAACGGGTACTGATCCAATTAATGCAGGATCTACTGTTACCGTAAAATACTCAGGAAGGTATTTTGATGGAGTTGTATTTGATTCTTCTGCAGATGGAATTAGCTTAAGCTTAGCCAGTGTCATTCCTGGTTGGAGAAAGATTATTCCTTTATTGGTAAAAGGTGGTAAAGTTAGAATGCTTATTCCTTCTGGTGAAGGTTATGGTACTGCCGGTTCAAGTCCTATTCCTGCTAACGCTATTTTAGACTTTGATGTTGAAGTTACTGAGGTCACTAATTAACTTACATAGGATTCAAAGCTTCTTTAAAAACTTTTAATATTCTCTCTCTTGCAAAAGCATGTTCTACTATCGGTTGAACATGCTTTTGTTGTTTATACTCGGGTGCCCAACTGCAGATATATACATTTTGTGGGTCAAACTTCTTAGCCTGAAGTTCAGGGTTAAACACCCTGAAATAAGGTGCAGCATCGTTTCCACAACCACAAGCCCATTGCCAGCCACCAATATTACTAGCCATTTCATAATCCAACAGTTTCGCAGCAAAATAAGCCTCTCCCCACCGCCAGTCAATCAAAAGGTGTTTGGTTAAAAAACTTGCTACTACCATACGCACTCTATTGTGCATAAAACCAGTTTCGTTCAACTGTCGCATGCCAGCATCAACTAAAGGATAGCCAGTCTTGCCCATACACCAGGCATTAAACTCTGCTTCATTGTTCCTCCATTTAATCCTGTCGTAAGCTGGCTTGAAAGAAGTGTTTACCGTTCTGGGGAAATGCCACAAAATCATCATGTAAAATTCTCTCCACACCAATTCAGATAACCACTTTTCTACCTGCTTTTCCAATGCTTTGCGTACAGCATAACGAATGCTGACTGTTCCAAAGCGTAAATGTATACCTATATGAGAGGTTGTGTTGGCAGCGGGGAAATCTCTGCTCCTTTCATAACCTTTCAATTTATTTTCAAAATCTAAAGGAGGTATTTCCAAGACACCGAAATTAAAGCCTAATTCTTCAATCGAAGGGAAGGGCAATGTTCCAGTTTTAAATAGGTTAGGCGTATACTTTTCGACAGGGTAAGGTTTTATATAAAAATCATCCAGCTTTTTCTGCCATTTTTTAAAATAAGGCGTAAAAACCGTATAAGGTGTTCCATCGTCTTTAGTAACTTCATTCTTTTCAAAAATAACCTGGTCTTTAAAAGTATGGAAAGGAATGTTTTTAGCAGATAAAATAGAAGCTATCTGCAGGTCACGTTCCTGGGCATAAGGTTCATAATCGTGATTGGTGTATACCGCTTTTACTTCATAATTATTCAACACTTCCTGCCAGATTTTTTCTGGTGTACCTTGTTTAATCAATATGGAGCTACCCAAAAGGGATAATTGCTGCGCCATGTCTTGGAGCGTATGATAAATAAAACTAACCCTGGAATCTTTACGGTCATTAAGCTTATCGAGGATGTCAGTATCGAAAACAAAAAGAGGTAAAACAGGGATTCCACTTTTTAAGGCGTGATACAGCGCCGCGTGATCATTTAATCTTAAGTCTCTTCGTAACCAGCAGATACAGATATTTTCTTTCATTCTTTAGATTGGGCAGCATGGTAAATGTCTTTTAGCGCTGCATCCAGATCGGTGAAATTAAAAGAAAAACCAGTATCTAACAATTTCTGGGCAGAAATATTTGTACTCATTAAGGCAACGGTACTCATTTCACCGAGTAGAGCATTCAATATAGTTTCTGATATTTTAATTGGCCAAACCGGTCGGTTTAGCGCTCGGGCAATGGATTCGGTTAAGGTTTTATTAGTTACCGGATAAGGCGCACAAGCATTATATGGGCCGTTCATTTCCATATTTTCGAGGGCAAATAAATAGATTCTTAGGAGATCTTTAATGTGTATCCATGGCACCCATTGCTGGCCGCTGCCTAATGGAGCTCCGGCAAAGAAACGAATGGGTTTATCCATAGCTGCCAAACCACCTTCATTTTTTTTCAGCACAAAGCCAGTTCTTATTTTAACTACCCTAAGGTTTAAATCCTTGCCTTTATCAATTTCATTTTCCCATTTTTCACAGCATTCCGCTAGAAAACCATAGCCATTTTCACTTTCTTCTGTCAAGATTTCCTCCCCACAATCGCCATAATATCCTACAGCAGAAGCAGAGATGAATTCTTTTACCTGATTTGGTGTTTCCCTGATTGTTTTATATAGTAATGAGGTTGATAACACCCTGCTGTCAACAAGTTGTTGCTTGCGTTCTTTAGTCCATTTCTTTTCCGCAATATTTTCACCTGCCAGGTGTATAATGGTGTCGACTCGATCTAAACAAGCGGCATCTATTTTCTGCCGGTAAACATCCCAAAGGTAAACTTGTACATCTTTGACGTTAATCCGTTTCCTGGCCAAAATAGAAATAGTATGACCTTCGTTTTGTAAAGCGATGAGTAGTTCTTTCCCAATCATGCCAGTGCCGCCAGTTATTAATATATGCTTTTTCATCTTCTATGCAATATAACCTATTGATGGGCATATAAGTTTTAAAATTAATTTAATTGTCAGACTTTGTTTTGCTAGTGTAAATATTGTTGATAAACCTATTTTTAGGCAGTAAAATCGCTACTTTTAACTTTTCTATAAAAGCCCTATTTATCATGAAATCCAAAAAAATATTAGTTTGGTTTAGAAATGATCTCCGTTTACACGACAATGAAATGTTGGTGGAGGCTATTGCTAAATCTGATGATATTTTACCTGTTTATATTTTTGATCCTCGCAATTTCCAATTAACGCCTCAATATACCTATCGTTCTGGGGTAATTAGGGCTAAATTTCTGTTGGACAGCATAGCCGATTTAAGGAAGTCATTCCAGAGACTTGGTGGCAATCTGCTGGTATTAACTGGTTATCCTGAAGAGATTTTACCTGTTTTGGTAGAACGGTATGACATTGCGGAGGTTTATCACCATAGGGAAGTTGCGCATGAGGAAACCAAGGTGTCTGCCGATGTGGAAGATTGCCTTTGGAAATTAAGAATAAACCTCCGTCATTTTATTGGTCATACTTTGTATAATAAGGAAGACTTACCCTTTCCAATAAAAGACATACCCGATGGTTTTGCACAATTCAAAAAGAAAACCGAACGTGATGCCATTGTAAAAGCTTGCTTTTTGACGCCAGAAGTTATTGCTTTTGTAGCTATAGAAGAATGGGGTGATTTGCCTGCTGTAGAAGAAATTGTGTCGGCGGAAGCCATGATAGGGGAAGTGCATCAAGAATTAATTGGTGGTGAAGAGGAAGGACTGAAGCATTTAAATGCATTACTCGAGGAAGGTTCTACGATTTATCAAAAATCAACTGTAAAAGGGGCTACTGGAAAATCCGGTTTTTCTTCCAGGCTTTCTGCCTGGTTGGCATTGGGGTGTTTATCCCCAAGAATGGTTTATTGGTTGGTAAAAGATGCTGAAGAAACTTTTGGCACCAACCCTCATTTCAGCCAGATTTTACTCGGCTTATTATGGCGTGATTATTTTAGGTTCATGTTTAAAAAACATGGCCAACATTTTTTCAATGATTATGCTATGAAGCCTGAGCGTCTTTTTTCTGAAGATAGGGAAAAATTATTGTTTGAAGAATGGAAAAATGGAACTACAGGGAATGAGTATGTGGATAATTATATGGCCGAATTGAATACCTCTGGCTTTATTCCACATGCTGCACGCTTATTGTTGTCTACTTACCTGATATATGTATTAAAAATTGATTGGATTAAAGGAGCTGCTTATTTTGAAGAAAAATCTATTGACTATGCACCGGCAAATAATTGGTGTAATTGGGCTATTGTAGCTGGTGGAGGAAAAAATACTGGTACTATAAAAAGTGCTTTTGATTTAGATAAGCAATTTAAGTTGTTGAATTTAGTGGTTTACAAACAATAATTGTATTTTAAACCAATTTGTTTAACTTTTGTTGTATTAGATGTGAAGAGATTTTCAATAAGTGATATAGAGAGCCTGATCGGGATAAAAGCACATACGCTTAGGGCCTGGGAATCAAGATTTAATCTTGTGCCTCCTAAAAGAACGGCCACGAACATCAGGTATTATGATGAGAAGGATTTGAAAATACTTTTAAACATAGTAACCCTAAATGAGAATGGTTACAAGATCAGCAAAATTGCTGGTATGAATCCTGATCAAATTAATGTATTGGTTACCCAATTAAAAACAAATTTCAATAACGATACGGTACAGTTGCTTAACCTTTCTGAGGCTACGCTTAAATATGATGAGGATGGCTTTTCCAAAATTTTAGCGGCATGTATCAAAGAAATGGGCCTGATAAAAACCATGGATACAGTGTTGTTTCCTTTTATGAAAAGAGTAGGGATGCTTTGGCAGACCAGTACTCTTGATCCTGCACATGAAATTTTTGCCGCTAATTTGATTCGTGATCAACTCATTATCGCAATTGATAAAGTGAAAAAACCCAAAAAGGTGGAGCCTAAAAGATTTTTACTTTTCCTTCCTGAAGCGGAAACACATGAAACTGGTTTGCTTTTTGCGAGGTATCTATTGAAAGGATGTGGACATGATGTTTTGTATCTTGGGCAAGATATTCCATATGGAGACCTTAATAAGGTAATTAAAGCTTATGAACCTGATTATGCCTTCATTGTGCTTACCTCGTTAAACTTGGGTAAGAATGTGAATAAAATTATTGATAAAGTAATGGATAACCTGAAGGTTCCATTGTTGGTTGCGGGAAGTTTAATATCCGAATTTGACATCATGGGGAAGGAGCAGTTAGTTCCTCTGAAGAATGTTTGCGATATGGTCGACTTTCTTGAAGAAATATAAACAATTTTGCCTGTTTTGTAAGGTAAAATCCTAATTTTGCTGCACTTATAGAATTTGATACACAATGGATAATCTAACTTATCTCAGCGGCGAAAATGCCGAATACATAGATTCCTTATATAAAGCTTATAAAGAAGACCCGAACTCCGTAGAATTTGGATGGCAGAAATTTTTTGAAGGCTTCGACTTTGGCAGAAGCGCTGATAGCTCTGGAAATGCGCAAGCACCAGAATTGTTCTTCAAAGAAGTGAATGTACTGAACCTTATTAATGGCTACCGTAACCGGGGTCATTTATTTACGAAAACCAACCCTGTTCGTGAAAGACGTAAACACTTGCCAACTTTAGATCTGGAAAACTTTGGTTTAAGTAAGGCAGATCTGGATACTGTTTTTAATTCTGGAGTGGAAATTGGTATTGGTGCATCGAAACTCCGTGATATAGTTGCTTTCCTGGAACAAACTTATTGTGGTTCTATAGGAGCCGAATATAAGTTTGTCCGTACACCAGAGGTTTTGAGTTGGATAGAGCACAAAATGGAAACCTCCCGCAATACGGCTAACTTTTCTATTGAAGAAAAAAGAAGAATCTTAAAGAAGTTAAATGAAGCAGTAAGCTTTGAGAACTTTTTAGGCACTAAATTTCTAGGGCAGAAGCGTTTCTCTCTTGAAGGTGCGGAAGCGTTGATTCCTGCTTTGGATTCCGTTATTGAAAAGGGCTCTGAACTTGGTATTGAAGAATTTGTAATTGGTATGGCTCATCGTGGCCGTTTAAACGTGTTGGCCAATATCATGCAAAAAACTTATGCAAATATATTTGCAGAATTTGAAGGTAAAGGTTACAGCGCAGCCTCTCCTTTTGGTGGCGATGTAAAATACCATTTGGGCTATTCTACTGATGTCATTACTAATAATGGTAATAGTATTCACTTAAGTCTTTGTCCGAATCCTTCTCACCTTGAAACCGTTAATGGTGTGGTAGAAGGAATGACTCGTTCTAAAGTTGATTTCAAATATGCTGGTGATAATTCCCGTATTGCGCCAATTTTAATACACGGTGATGCTTCTGTTGCCGGACAGGGAATTGTTTATGAAGTAATTCAAATGGCTGGTCTGGAAGGTTATAAAACCGGAGGTACCATTCACTTGATCATCAATAACCAAATCGGTTTTACCACTAACTATAAAGATGCACGTACCAGTACTTATTGTACTGATATCGCTAAAGTAACACTATCGCCTGTTTTTCATGTCAATGGAGATGATGTGGAAGCTTTAGTTTATGCCATTAATTTAGCAATGGAATATCGTCAACGTTACAGAAATGATGTTTTTATTGATATTTTATGCTACCGCAGGTTTGGACACAATGAGGCCGATGAGCCAAAATTTACACAACCACTGTTATATAAAGCAATAGAGCAGCATGCTAATCCGCGTGATATTTATATTAAGCAATTGATTAGTGAAGGCAAGCTTGAGGCTAGTCTGGCGAAAGAAATGGAAAAAGAATTCCGTGGAATTTTGCAGCAACGCTTAAATGAAGCAAAAGAATTAACTTCTACCTATCAGGACGTTAAATTTGGTGGAGCATGGTCAGACATGCGGATCTCTACAGCTCAAGATTTTGAGTCTTCACCAAACACTGCTGTCGATGAAGCTATTTTGTTAGATATAGCCGCTAAAATCAGCACTTTACCTTCAGATAGAAAGTTCTTTAAAAAGATTGAGAAGCTTTTTGATGAACGTAAAAAGATGGCTAATACAACGCATGTATTTGACTGGGCTATGGGAGAGCAACTTGCTTATGGTACTTTATTAGCTGAAGGTAAAAGAGTAAGATTAAGCGGTCAGGATGTAGAGCGTGGTACTTTCTCTCATCGCCATGCGGTGTTAACCCTTGAAGATTCTGAAGAAGAATATATTCCATTGGCAAATGTGGCTGAAAAACAAGGTCCTTTTGATATTTATAACTCACATTTATCTGAATATGGTGTTTTAGGTTTTGAATATGGTTATGCCATGGCCAACCCAAATGCCTTAACCATCTGGGAAGCGCAATTTGGTGATTTCTTTAATGGTGCCCAGATTGTTGTGGATCAATATATTGCAAGTGCAGAAACCAAATGGCAGAGAGAAAACGGATTGGTGATGTTATTGCCTCATGGTTATGAAGGCCAGGGACCAGAACATTCTTCTGCAAGGATAGAGCGTTTTATGGAATTATGTGCAGATTATAACATGCAGGTAACTAATTGTACTACACCAGCTAATTTTTTCCATGTACTCCGTAGGCAATTTGCCCGTGATTTTAGAAAACCATTAATCGTATTTACGCCTAAAAGTTTATTGCGTCATCCTTTATGTGTTTCTAAACTTGAAGATTTCACAAAAGGTAAATTTCAGGAAGTTATTACTGATAAGTATGTAAAACCAGCAGAAGTTACCAGAGTGCTTTTCTGTAGCGGTAAAATTTATTATGAATTGCTGGAGAAACAACAAGTTGATAAAATTAAAAATGTAGCCATTGTACGTGTTGAGCAGTTGTATCCATTGCCTCTAAATCAAATGGAAGCTGTTTTTAATAGTTTTAAAAACGCTTCTGAAGCGCTTTGGGTACAGGAAGAACCTGAGAACATGGGAGCATGGCCTTATTTGCTTCGCAAAGTTAGAAAAACTAGTTTCAATGACCTTGAAGTGATTTCAAGAAAAGAAAGTAGCAGTACTGCTTCTGGTTTTGCCAGGCAACATGCAGATCAGCAAGCTTATATTTTAGCGAAAGCTTTTGAAATGCCAGTAACCGAAAAAGAGCAAAAGATCGCTAAGAAATCGGTGAGTAAAATATATAATGTAGATTAAAAATAAAATAATCAGTTATGAGTATAGAAATAAAAGTTCCGCCAGTAGGAGAATCAATTACTGAAGTTGTTTTATCCCGTTGGGTAAAAAATGATGGTGATGCAGTTGAAATGGATGAAGTTATTGCTGAACTGGAATCAGATAAAGCGACTTTTGAATTAACTGCTGAACAAGCGGGAACTTTAAGAACAGTAGCAGTTGAAGGTGATACCTTGCCAATTGGTGCTGTAGTATGTAGAATTGAAGAAGGTGGCGCAGCTCCTGCTGCAGCGGCCCCTCAAGAAAAAACTTTGGTAGAAGAGAAATCTGTTTCTCCGGTAGCAGAAAAAAGTACAGATAGCTATGCTGCAGGTACTCCTTCTCCTTCTGCAGGTAAAATATTGGCAGAAAAAGGTGTTGATACTGCTGCCGTTAAAGGTACTGGTGTTGATGGCCGCATTACCAAAGAAGATGCCTTAAAAGCAGAAAAACCAGCTCCTCAAAAAGCTGCTGCTCCAAGTGCCCCAGTTGTAACAGCTGTTGCAGGCGCTAGAAATGAACGCAGACAAAAAATGACGCCTCTTCGTAAAACAATTGCTAAAAGATTAGTGGCTGTGAAAAGTGAAACGGCCATGTTAACTACCTTTAATGAGGTTAACATGAAACCCATCATGGATTTACGTGGTAAATACAAAGATAAGTTTAAAGAGAAATATGGTGTTGGCTTAGGCTTCATGAGTTTCTTTTCTAAAGCTGTTTGCGAAGCTTTAAAAGATTTTCCTTCTGTTAACGCACGTATTGATGGCGAAGAATTGGTGTTTAACGATTTTGTTGATATCTCTATTGCCGTATCTGCACCTAAAGGATTGGTTGTTCCAATTATACGTAATGCAGAAAGCATGAGCCTTGCTCAAATTGAGAAAAGTGTATTGGAATTGGCTACTAAAGCTCGCGATAGCAAATTGACTTTAGAAGAAATGACTGGTGGTACATTTACCATCACCAATGGTGGTGTGTTTGGATCAATGATGTCGACCCCAATTATCAATTCTCCACAATCTGCTATTTTAGGTATGCACAATATCATTGAACGCCCTATTGCAGAAAAAGGAGAAGTTGTGGTACGCCCAATGATGTATTTAGCTTTATCGTATGATCACCGCATCATTGACGGAAGAGAATCTGTAGGCTTTTTAGTGAGAGTTAAAGAGTTATTAGAAGATCCTGCTCGTTTATTATTAGGTATATAGTTTTCATTTTTGATCATAAAAAAGGGTCTTTCCATTAATGGAAAGACCCTTTTTTATGATCAAAAATTGGTACTAGTTTCTTTTAACGCCACCAGAACCAATTACGGTTTTATCCACTGCAGGGTTTCCAGAATAATAAACACTTCCGGAGCCTGATGTTTTGGCATTGATTTTTTTGGTTGCGTTAACGTAAATAGAGCCCGAACCACTGATTGTTGTTGACGCTACAGCTACTGAAAATGCCGTTCCTTTCACACTACCTGAACCATTAATCGTGATATTGGCTTCGTTGGCTTTGCCGCTAACAGCGATATTTCCAGAGCCACTAATAACCGCGTTAAACGACTTTACATCTGCTGCTACCTTAATGTTCCCCGATCCACTCAATGTTGTGAAAAGTTCTGTTCCCACAACAGGGTTTTGAACTTCAATACTTCCAGAACCACTCATGGTCAATGAATTCAACTTCTTTGCCGTAATATAAGCCGTAATTCTAGAATTATTGAATTTTCTGTTCCAGTCCATCCATTTTGTTCTTGGTCTGATGATCAGTATACCATCTTTTACTTCAGTAATCAGTTGTGCAATAGCATCCTGGTCTCCTTCCAGTCTGATGTGTTCTTTCGTGCCTATTTTAATGATCGCTTTGATGGAGCCACTTACTGCAACACCATTGAAATTGCCGATTTGCCTTTCCTCATTCTGTTTTACTGAAAAATGGTCTTTATTAAAAAGAGCAGATGCCTGTACATTGACAGTAGTCAGGATTATAGCAAAGCATAATAGTTTAGTTAATGTTTTCATCATTTTAGTAAGTTTATTTTATATAAGACCACATCATTCCATAAATGTTGCAGCACAACGCTAATTATTTTGAGATTTTTACGCCTACATAAAAGTTAGGGTCAATTTGAAACTCATTTTCCTTAATGGATTTCGAAATCTTCGTAGATTTCCATTGCTTGGATGGGTAAACATAACTAAAGGTACCTTGCTGAAGCGCAACCTTTATCGGCATATCAAAATCCTTTACCTCCGATTCCCACCGGTAAAAAAGCTTACCCTTGCTGATTTTATATTCAAAAACAGGTATAGCTACATGTCGCAGGTATTGATCGAAAATCTTATTCAATTTTAAGCCACTTTCTTTCGCAATGAAATTTTCAATTGTAGCGGTGGTAACCGTTTGGTGGTAAAAAGTTTTATTCAACCCCCGTAAAATAGACCTGAATTTCTCATCATCATTGATCAGTTGTCTGATGATATGAATCATATTGGCACCCTTATAATACATGTCGCCCGAACCTTCTTTATTAACTCCATAAGGACCAATAACGGGTTTGTCATTGGCGATTTTATCTCTTATGCCCTTCACATAAGCAGTACCCGCTAATTTACCATTTTGCATTTCTGTATAAAGCGTTTCAGAATAATTGGTAAAGCTTTCATGAATCCACATGTCTGCCACATCTTTGGAGGTAATGTTATTTCCGAACCATTCATGCCCGCTTTCATGAACAACAATAAAGTCGAATTTTAAACCCCAGCCTGAGCCAGAAAGGTCATTGCCGAGGTAGCCATTTTTAAACTGGTTGCCATAAGCCACCGCACTCTGGTGTTCCATGCCTAAATGTGGTGCCTGAACCAGTTTATAGCCATCTTCATAAAATGGATAAGGACCGAACCAATTTTCAAAACATTTGAGCATAGGCTTAACGTCCTGATCCCAGTGGGGTTTTGCCTTTAAACTATCTTCCTTTAAAGCCCAGTAATCAATTGTTAATTTTCCTTCTTCTCCCTGGTATTCATCAGTCCAGTGGGCATAATCACCAATATAAAAAGTAACATTGTAATTGTTAATTGGATTGGCGACAAACCAGTTGAATTGGGTACAGCCATCAGGCTGTTCAACTATGCTGCGCAAGCGTCCGTTGGATACCTCTTTCAAGCCTTTTGGAACGCTGACACTAATCCTTATACTGTCCACTTCATCACTTTGGTGGTCTTTATTTGGCCACCAGCTGCTGGCACCGAAACCCTGACAAGCAACGGTAACCCAGGGCTTTCCGGATTTGTCTGTAGAAAAAACAAATCCACCGTCCCATGGTGCATTTTTAGCAATAATGGGATAGCCTGAATAGAAAACGGTAAACTTTTCTTGCGTACCTTTTTTTATAGTTGTTGGGAAAGTGAGGAAGACTGCATTAAGTTCCCGTGTAAAGGGCAGCTCCTGTCCCTTATAAACAACCTTTTCTACTTTCATGTTTTCAAAAAGATCGAACTGAAGTTTTTTAAAATCCTGAACTGCTGTAAAAACAAATTCATTATTTCCAGAAATGAATTTCTCATCAACGTTTACTTTCACCGATAAATGGTAATAATTGATATCATAACAAGTACGCAGGGGAGTTAAAGTACCCCTAAGTGAGTCTGCACGAGTAAATGTTTTTTTCTCCTGCATCAGTTGTGCCTTTGCTGTAAAGGCACTCAGCAATAAAAAAAGGACGGTATAGCTATAGTTTTTCATTAATATTTAAGGCTTTAAAACAGTTACCGTTAAGCCAGAAGTATGATCGGCATCATGATAAATGCGATGTTGTGCTTTCTGAAAATCCTTATCTTCAGCTTTGTAAATGTCTATAAATTGCTGTGGGTTACGGTCGGCAAGTGGGAACCAGGAGTTTTGTACCTGAACCATAATCCGATGTCCTTTTTTAAAAGTATGTCCAACATCAGGCAAAGCATATTTTACGGCAGTAACTTCTTCTGGAACAAAAGGCTCAGGGTTTTCAAAACTATTACGAAATTTGCCACGCATAATTTCTCCACGTACCAACATCTGGTATCCGCCCATTATTATCCCTTTTGGATTTACTTTAGGGGCCTCCGAATCTTCGGGGTAAACGTCAATTAATTTAACCACATAATCTGCGTCAGTACCAGTAGTGGAAACGGATAAATCTGCGGTTAAGGGTCCAGTAAGCATGATGTCTTCGGTTAAAACTGCTGTTTGATAAACTTTTACATCAGGCCTTCGGGCAGCAAATCTTTGGTCATCAATCATGTATTCGCGGGTTCTGCGCTCCTGAACACCATCCTGATAAGGCACAGGCGTATTTGGATCACTCACATATTCATCGAAGCTGTTTGTTGTAGTTGGTTTTGTGAAACTTAACTTACCGTCTGACTGGAAATAGAGGGTTTTGCTTTCTGTTTCTTTTGGTGGCCAGGTATCAAAACTCTTCCATTGGTTACTTCCAGTAATAAATACAGTTGCTTCAGCCAGTTTTAAATCTGGGGTATCTTTAAGGTAATGCATGAAGAATGGGAATTCAACATTTTGCTGGTACCAAGTACTTGTTGCTTGTCCAAATTCAATATCACCAAACTTTTCTCCGGTACTTCTCACCCAGGCACCATGGAACCATGGCCCCATAACCAAGTTGTTTTTCGCTTTGATGTTTTGTTTTTCTATGGCCTGGTAGGTGTGGAGGGTACCATAAGTATCTTCGGCATCAAAAAAGCCACCAATCACTAATACTGCTGGTTTGATATCTTTAAGGTGTGTGCGGATGTTCCTGGCCTTCCAAAAATCATCATAAGTACCATGTGCCATAAGGTCATTCCAAAACTTGATGCTATCGCCAAAATATTTTTTATTTGCATTTTTTAATGCACCAAGATCTAAGAAAAAACGGTAATTATCCTTAATAGGGAATTGAAAAGATTTTGGTCCTTTATCGGGGGTAATAGGTTTTGGACGAGGAACACCGAAAGTGGAATAAAAGTTATATGCATCCGACAGGAAAAATGCACCATTATGGTGAAAGTCATCACCCATAAACCAATCTGTAACGGGAGCTTGAGGAGAAACAGCTTTTAAAGCGGGGTGTGCCCCCGGTAAAGACGTCGTGGAATAGAAACCCGGATATGATATACCGTAAATACCTACTTTTCCATTATTTGGAGCCACATTTTTGAGCAGCCAATCAATGGTGTCATAGGTGTCTGAACTTTCGTCAATGTCTTTCTTTCCTTTTTTCTTTGCTATTTGTGGCCTAACGTCAACGAAATCGCCTTCACTCTTCCATTTTCCACGTACGTCCTGGTAAACGTAAATAAAGCCCTCTTTTAAAAGGAGAGAAGATGGGCCTAAACTGGTTTTATAATTATTTTCTCCGTAAGGTGAAACGGTGTAAGGGGTTCTGTTAAGTAAAATTGGGTATTTTTTAGCTTTTTCTTTGGGTATGTAGATGGCGGTGAACAACTTAATCCCATCCCGCATAGGAATGTTTCGTTCTATTTTCACAAAGTTAGCTCTGATATAGGCAGAATCAGTTTGTTGCGCAAAGGAAGAAAAGCCTATAAATAGTGCGATAAATGAAATTAATAAGTTTTTTTTATGAATCATTCTTTAGGAGATTTGATACCCTAAAATTACAAAAAATAGGACTTAACGCATGTTTTTTCGGAGCGAAACCATTACATCTCCAAAAAAACAGGAATATCAACACAAACAGCAAGTCAACTTAGTTACATAAAATGAGAATAACTCCAGGCAGATGCCTTATTTGTATTTGGATTATTAACTTTGTTAGATACAAAAAAACTTTTAATATATGCAATACGATGTAGTTGTTATTGGTTCTGGTCCTGGTGGATATGTAGGTGCCATTAGGTGTGCTCAACTAGGCTTAAAAACCGCAGTAATAGAGAAATATAAAACTTTTGGCGGTACCTGTTTAAACGTAGGTTGCATTCCATCAAAAGCATTATTAGATTCTTCAGAGCATTTTCATAATGCCGCACATACTTTTTCTACCCATGGCATATTGCTTAAAGACTTACAGGTTGATATGCCACAAATGATTGCCAGAAAAAATGATGTGGTGGCACAAAATACAGCGGGTATACAATATCTTTTCAAAAAAAATAAAATTGACAGTTTTCAAGGTGTAGGTTCTTTTATTGATAAGAATACCATTAAAATCACTAAAGAAGATGGTACTACTGAAACGATAACCGCAAAAAATGTGATTATCGCCTCTGGATCAAAACCTACTGCACTTCCTTTTTTACCTATTGATAAAAAACGTATCATTACTTCTACGGAAGCGTTAAACCTTACTGAAGTTCCAAAACAAATGGTTGTTATTGGTGGAGGCGTAATTGGTTTAGAATTAGGTTCTGTTTATGCACGTCTGGGTACTAAAGTTACTGTTGTTGAATTTCTACCAACTATCATCGCTACAATGGATGCTGGTTTGGGAAAAGAATTGCAGCGTGTGCTAAAGAAATCTTTAGGCATGGAGTTCTATATGAGCCACAAAGTAACGGGCGCTACCGTAAAAGGGGATAAAGTTACCGTGACTGCAACTAATGCCAAAGGCGAAGAAGTAGCGCTGGAAGCTGATTATTGTATTGTTGCAGTAGGCAGAACGGCTTATACAGCAGGCTTAGGTTTAGAAAATATTGGCATCAAAACTGAAGAACGCGGTAATAAAATTCCGGTAAACGAACATTTGGAGACTACAGTGCCAGGGGTTTTCGCCATTGGTGATGTTATTAAAGGAGCCATGCTGGCGCATAAAGCAGAAGATGAAGGTATCTATATTGCTGAGCGTTTAGTTGGTCAAAAACCACATATCAATTACAACCTGATTCCTGGTGTAGTTTATACCTGGCCAGAAGTAGCTGCTGTGGGTTATACCGAAGAGCAGTTAAAAGAAAAAGGAATAAAATATAAAACGGGGTCTTTTCCTTTCAAAGCAAGTGGAAGAGCGAAAGCGAGTATGGATACGGATGGTTTTGTAAAAGTATTGTCAGATGCCACTACAGACGAAATTTTAGGTGTACACATGATTGGTCCGCGTGCAGCAGATATCATTGCCGAAGCTGTATTAGCCATGGAATTCCGTGCTTCTGCAGAAGACATTGCCAGAATTTCTCATGCTCACCCAACTTATACAGAAGCATTGAAAGAAGCTGCTATGGCGGCTAGTGAAAATAGAGCTATTCATATTTAAAAGCTTAAGCTCATTAAAAAAGGCCTCATCAATTCAAATTGATGAGGCCTTATGTTTTTATAGCGAATTTATCGGTTAGATGTGAGAGGCATCAACATCATATTCTTTTACTTCTTTATGTGTATAAGGCTCAACCATAAATTCTTCTATAGTCTTGCCTTTTTTATTGAAGCCGAAGCGTTCCATTATGCTGTCAAATACCTGGTACATTACCGGTACAATAATCAGCGTTAAAAACAGGGAACTTGTTAAGCCTCCAATAATAACCCAGGCTAAACCATTTTTCCATTCTGCACCAGCACCACTGGCCAATGCAATAGGTAGCATACCAATCACCATGGCAATGGTTGTCATTAGAATTGGACGTAAACGTGCATGGTTAGCTAAAATTAGCGCTTCTCTGGTACTGCGACCTTCTGCTTTCATCTGGTTGGTAAAATCGACCAGGATGATCGCATTTTTTGCCACCAAACCAATTAGCATAATTAAACCGAGAATGGTGAAAATACCCAGCGAGTTATTGGTTAAGGCAAGCGCCAGTAATGCACCGATTACCGATAGCGGAATAGAGAACATCACCACTAAAGGATACATAAAACTGTCGTAAAGGGCCACCATGATCAGGTATACCAAAATAATGGAAGCCATTAAGGCTATACCCAAAGTACCGAAACCTTCACTTTGGTTTTCCTGCTCACCAGCCCAGAGGTAACTTACACCTACAGGTTTCATTAATTTACCTTCTTTCTCCAGTTTTAACAATTCAGCCTGAAACTCGGCTACAACAGTACCTGTCGGGCGACCGATAGACTGCGCTTTCACAGAAACTGAAGTGCTTTTGTCACGGCGTTCCAGCTGACTAGGGCCTGATCCTTCTTTAATATCGGCAAATTGCGACAGCTTAACCTGCTCGCCAGCATTATTAATAAAGATCAGGTTTTGCACATCTTTAATGCTTTTTCTGTTAAATGCCTGGTAGCGAATGTTAATATCATATTCATACTCTCCCTTACGGAATTTACCATCTGTATTTCCACTAAATGCCGTTTGCATCGTGCCACCAACGGTTTGAAGCGTTAGGCCCAAGGCGGCCATTTTATCGCGGTCAACTTGAACGTTAATTTCCGGACTACCTTTTTCTACAGATAATTTAATCTCTGCAGAGCCTTTAATCTTTTCGAGTACAACCTTTGCCGCTGCAGCATATTTTAAAGTACTATCAAGGTCTGCACCCATCACTACCATTTCAATAGGTGCATTTTCTGCAATACCCAAAATACCAATAGGAACAGTTTTCACTTTCGTGCCTGGTAATTGTTTGGCCAGTTCTCTACTTACTTTTGTTGCATAAATACTGGATTCATCTTTTCTGTCTTTACGATCAACCAATCTTACGTTGATCTCCGATTTGTAGGCTGTAGCCTGTGTACCTCCAAAATCACCACTAGACTGCCCTACTGTAGTAATCAATTGTATTATTTCAGGTTTTTTACTTAAGAAAGCTTCTGCTTTTTGAGTAGCAAAATTAGTTTGTTCAATTGAAGCATCTTTGGGAAGTTCAATTTGAACAAGGAATTCGCCTTTATCACTTTTTGGAAAAAACTCTGTACCAATTTGACCGGTAATTAGCAAACTACAAGAACTGGCTAAAAGCAAGAAGGTAATTCCTAAAGTAATTGCCTTGTGGTTCAAAGACCAGGTTAAAATTCCTGTAATCCAACCAGTGAAACTATGTAATTGCTTTTCGAACCATAAGATGAAGCGGCCAAATGCATTTTTACCTTCAATTTTTTCCAGTTTACCAAAACGTGATGATAACAGCGGAACAATGGTGAAAGAGGTTAGAAGGGAGAGGAGAGTGGCAATAATGACCACGACACAAAACTGTCTTAATATATTAGAAACCAAACCAGAACTGATGGCAATTGGAAAGAATACAACAACGATAACCAAGGTTATAGAAACCACCGTAAAACCAATTTCGGCGGTAGCATCATAGGCTGCACGCACCCTGTTTTTACCCATTTCCATGTGTCTGTAAATATTTTCCAGCACCACAATTGCATCATCTACTAAAATACCAACAACAAGAGATAAACCTAGTAAAGACATCAGGTTTAAGGTGTAATCCAGAAGGCCAATGCCAATAAAAGTTGCTATCAATGATGCTGGTATAGAGATCATTACAATTAAGGCATTACGTATACTGTGCAAGAAGAACAGCATCACAATGGCCACTAAGACAATAGCCAGCAATAAATCGTGAATTACTGCATCGGCAGATTCCAGGGTAAAAATAGAACTGTCATTTACGATATTAATTTTTAGTTTATTAGTCTTATAATCTTTTTGAAGGGTTTCAATAATTTTATGTACGCCTTTACTCACTTCTACGGCATTGGCATCAGATTGTTTAATGATCTGAATGGCAATGGCACCTTTACGGTCAATACGAGCAAGTTTTTCAACCTCCTGTTGTGTATCCTGAATATCGGCAACATCACCAAGACGTACCTGTGCACCAGTTTTGTTGGTAAAAATAACGAGGTTACGCAATTCTTCAACATTTTTAAATTTCCCTGATAAACGAATCAGAATATCCTGATTTTGGGTTTTAACACTTCCGGTAGGAAAATCCAAGTTAGAGGTTAAAATAGCTTGTTGTACTTGTAAAATAGACAAACCGTAACCTTGTAATTTATTGGCATCAAGTCCTACCGAAATTTCACGTTCCTGTCCTCCAACTAAGTTTACCTGGGCAACACCGTTTACACGAGATACAATTGGCGCAATACGCTTGTCAATCAAATCGTAAAAAGTAGCATCATCCATGTTTGCCGAAGCCGACATGGTGATTACTGGAAGGTCATCCAATGAGAATTTATTCAATGAGGGAGCCTTCACCTCTTCCGGTAAATCTGCTAAAACAGCATTTACTTTTCTTTGTGCCTCATTTAATGATAAATCTACATCGGCTTTATCATTTAGGGTAATGGTAACCACAGATAAACTCTCATAAGAAACTGCGTTCAGTTTTTTAATGTTTTCCATGGAGGATACGGCATCCTCAATTTTTTTCGTTACCGTATTTTCAACTTCACTCGGTGATGCTCCAGGATAAATAGTAGAGATAGAAACTACATTATTAGAAAACTTCGGCAGCAATTCATAGCTTAAGGAAAAGTAACTTAACAGGCCCAGTAAGGTGAGTACCGTAAAGACTACGATAACAAGGGATGGACGTTTGATAGATATTTCTGTAATCTTCATCAGGTGTTATGTTTATTTTAAAGGTTCCACTTTTGAACCATCAACTAAATTAATTTGGCCGCTTGCAATTACTGTTTCTCCATCTTTTAATCCATCAAGAATTTCTACTTTCTCCCCAATGATTCTTCCTGCAGTTACTTTACGCAATTTGGCTGTACTTCCATTTTCCAAAACGAAGACCTCGTTGCTGCTTACACTACCCACAAAAGAACCACGTGGTATGGTAATGGCTGGAGCCTGAGCAGGGAATTTGAAAATGGCAGTGCCATACATACCTGCTTTAATGGTGTTGGGTTTATTGTTTTCCACTTGAATTTCAATGGGGAAGTTTAGTGAGTTGTCTGCTTTAAGTGCAATAAACGTTACACGACCTGAAAAGTCATTATTTGGAAAAACATTTGATTTAATTTGTACAGGATCCCCAAGTTTTAAATTGGCCACCTGGCTTTCGTTTACATTCACCTTTAATTTAAGTTTACTTACGTCTACCAGTTCAAATAATTGTGTGCCTTGCGTATTAACAAAAGCACCCACTTCAATGTATTTTTTGTTTACAAATCCATTAATAGGCGATTTGATGTTCGCATCACTCACGCGGCGTTGCGAAGCCTGCAATCTTAATCTTGCATTTTTTACAGTCAGCTTAGCCTGATCCAATTGTTGTTGCGTTACCCCGCCAGTACTAAAAGAACTGCTATAACGAGATTCATCTCTTAAAGCATTTTGAAGCGTAGCTTCTGCAGTCTCTCTGTCTGTATTTAAAATTTCAGCATCTATACGTGCTAATACTTGTCCTTTTTTAACATAGTCACCTTCTTCCACATAAATTTTGCTTACACGACCTGCATTCTCCGATAAGAAATTAAGCTCTTTAATAGGTGTAAAAGTTCCATTAACACTGTAATCGAGGTTCACAGGTTCTTTTTTAACCTGTGCAATACGCACAGTAACGGCACCACTACCTTGAGCAACAATAGCAGTTTTTGCATCATTCTTCTTTTTATTGTTGTTCAATATGAAAAATATACCTCCAAGTGCAACAATAATTACAATAGCTATAATAATTCCTCTTTTCATTTTAATAGTGATTTTATATTTCCGTTTGATTTGATGAGTTGTATTTCGGCAACTTTATAGTTCAACAATGCCTGGGTATAACTATTTTGTGCTTCTGTTAAGGCGTTTTCTGTATCTAAAAGATCTGTTAGCACCGCTAAGCCATTGTTATAGTTGTTTTGCGTGCTCTTATAAATTTCTTGTGCCAGCATAACATTTTCTCGTTGGGTATTAATAGTTGAAATGCTATTTCTTATAGAAATTTTGGCGTTTTCATAAGCCATGTTTAAGGAGTTTGTAGTTTGCCTTCTGTCTTCAGCTGCTTTTTTAAGTTCAACATCAGCCTGGCGAATCCTGGAACGAGTGGCAAATCCATTAAAAATAGGAATTTTTAGCGTTAAACCAATTGCTGAGGCATTATACCAAAAAGCAGACCCGTTTGATTTAAAAAGATCAAATTTATCACTCTGTCCGGTGTAAGATAAATTACCCGTTAAAGCAAGAGTGGGGTAATATTCTGAAACATAAGCCTTGCGTTGCAGCTTAAGCAGGTCTTGTTGTACATTTAGTAACTTTATTTCGGTTCTTCCATCCAAACTTACGCTATCGGCTAATTCAGGTAAGGTAATTGCCTCACTTAATTCTGTTAAAGGCAGCACGATGGCGGTATGGACAGGCATACCGATGTAAAACTTTAGCTGGTTCTCTAGTTGGGTTACTGCATTTTGAGTTTGTTCTTGCTGTGTTTGCAGGTTTGTGAGGTTTACTTTAATGCGGTCTACATCAATTTTTCGGGCCAGGCCATTTTTGTACTGGTTTGCAATAATGTTTTCCACCACTTTAACATTCTTAATGTTGGTGTCAATTACATTCAGCTTTTGTCTGTTAACTAGCACTTGGTAATAAGTGTTGGCTACTTGTTCAATAATCTGTTCTTCTGTTAATTCAGCAGATAAATTATAATACCTTTCACTTTTCTTTGCTGCTTGTAAACCGGTAAACACCTGTTGGTTAAAAAGCTGCTGGTTTAATTGAATCCCAGCATTTGCATTCCATTTTTTGCCTAATTGAAAAGACTGATCACCAATAACCAATTGTCCGATTATTGGGTTATAGGTTAAGGAGCTATTTCCGGTAAGTTGCGGCAAGGCTTGCGACCTGATTTCCTCGGTTTTGAATCTTCCGCCATCAATATCCAAGCGGGATTTACGAATATTCTCGCTGTTTTCAACAGCATAATTCAAGGCTTGTTTTAATGTCAGCTGCTGTTGGGCGCTGGCCACTTCTGTAAAAAATAAACCCAGTAATATCAGCTGGATTAATTTTATTTGTTTGATCATTCGATTCATAAGGGCTTAATTGGGCTATTATTTAATTCTTTAATCCTTTGATAAATATTTTGGATAATTGTTGCTGCTTCTCGTGTAAAAGTTTCAATTCCTTTTTAGTTGGCATGAGTTCTTTATTTCCATGCATGATACATATAAAAGTAATTCCTGATAAACTTTGTAAATAGAGTTCTGCTAAATTCAGACTATCTCCTGCTTCGATTTCACCCAAATCCATTGCTTTTTGTAGTAGAACACCATAATACTCTATATCCTTCTTTTTCTTTAGAATAAGGAGTTTTTTTAGTTCCTCCGTATTGAAAGAAGCATCGCTGCTGCCAAATGAAAGATGCATCATGTAATATTTCTGGAAAAACCGATGTCTTATATCTATAATGCCTGCCAATTTATCTTCTAAACAATTTTCTGGTTTTTCTTTACTTAATAAATCATAATAATCGTCAAATACTTTATTGATTACACCTTGTATTAAACTTCCTTTGTCGGGGAAATAATAATATAAAGAAGGCTTTGAAACAGATAAATCATCTGCTATCTCGTTCATTGTGGTCTTATTAATCCCGTAATGTATAAAGCGTTTAATCGCCCCCTCTATAATCAGTTCCTTCTTTTTATCCATCTGTACTTTTCTACCTTTTTACCTTCTGACTTTTTTATTATTAAGGTCAAAAGTACTGCCATTATTTTTCAGTTTAAGTATTTCTTAAAAGAATAATATTAAAAGTTACGGAATTATGACAATGTGTTTGATTTTAGGCCTGCGATAAAAATCTCGGCAAAGCGTTTTTCTTTAACAAAGATTTGTTTAAACTGGCTTTGGTCGGGGAAAATCTTTTTTTCCTTATTTAAGATATTAAAGTGAATACCCGAGAGGGCACCAACAAAGATTTCGGTAATAAAAGAGGTGTCAGGTAAAATGAATTCACCATTTTCAACACCTCGGTCAAGCAAAGAAGTGATGATTTTATATTCAAACTCTTTTGCGCGGGTAAATTTATCATATAGATCGCCGGGTAAATCGGCACAGGTATACTTTGAATATTCCATCAGGTTATAATACTTTTGTATATAACCCTGTCGTTTAAGCAGGAGCATTAGAATTCCTTCTGAAGTGGTTTTTGTTTTTTCTACAGATTTAATCACATCTTTACTTATCGCATGCATCAAGTATTCAATAACGTTTACATATAAACTCAGTTTATCAGGGAAGTAATAATATAAAAGTGCTTTTGAAAAAGAAATATCTTTCGCAATTTCTGTCATAGTGGTTTTTGCAAGACCATAATGAGCAAACCTTTTCAATGCTGCGTTTATAATTAAAATTCTTTTTTTATCCTGATTTTCCATTTTAAGCTTAAATATTCATTTTTAGAATAGTTGATCTTACATTTATAATAATAGTGATGTAAATTATGTATTATTTTTTAAAATATTGAATTCCCCGCTATTTAAAGCCATAACATTTACATTTGCAGTAAAAAAAATTATTGATACATGCCGTTAATTCAAGAAAATATCTCTTTAAAACCCTTCAATACATTTGCGATTGCTGTGAATGCAAAGTATTTTGTCGAAATTTTTAGTGAAGCAGATCTGGTAGAGTTTTTAAGCTCATCGCTCTTGAAAACCGAACAACTGTTGATTCTTGGCGGTGGTAGCAATGTTTTATTTACTAAAGATTTCCCTGGTGTGGTAGTCAAAATTAGTATTCCTGGTATTTCAAAGTGCCGCGAGGGATCAGGGGTTATTGTTAAAGCTGGAGCCGGCGTGGTGTGGAATTACCTTGTGCTGTATTGTGTTCAGCATAACTTAGCTGGAGTAGAGAACTTAAGTTTAATTCCTGGAACAGTTGGGGCATCGCCGATACAAAATATTGGCGCCTATGGCGTTGAGCTAAAAGATGTTTTCTATAGTTGTACGGCATTTGAAATTGCTAGCGGACAAAAAAAGGACTTCACTTACGAAGAATGTAAATTTGGTTATAGAGATAGCGTGTTTAAGCGTGAGTTGAAGGGTAAATATATTCTTACCTCAGTAAGTTTTAAATTAAGTGAGCAAGCTGTTCTGAATACTACCTATGGGGCCATACAAACTGAATTGGCGAACAGGAATATTTCATCGCCAACCATTGCCGATGTTTCCAAAGTTGTTGCTGAAATCCGGGTGAGTAAGCTTCCAGACCCAAGTACAATTGGTAATGCGGGAAGTTTCTTTAAAAATCCTGTTATTGAAAGAAGTAAGCTGGAAGAAATTCAAAAATCTTTCCCAGAAGTAGTAAATTATCCGGTAGGTAACGAGTGTTTTAAATTAGCTGCAGGCTGGTTAATTGAAAGCTGCGGTTTTAAAGGAATTGTTGCAGGGGAAACCGGAACCTGGAAAAACCAGGCCTTAGTACTGGTGAACCATGGTCATGCAACAGGACAAGAAGTGTATAGTTTTTCAGAAAGGATAATTAATGTGGTATGCCAGAAATTTGGCATTATGCTGGAAAGAGAAGTAAATGTTTTATGATCAGCTTAATTTCCCTGTTTTAGGCTATTTTTAACTTAAATACCCAAGTATTTAGGTTTTTTGGTACATATGTTGTGTAAAGTTTAGTATAGTAAATTAAACAAAATTAATAGCGTTATTGATTTTGCTCAGTTTGTTTGATTTTTTTTTAACCTTTAAAAATTAAAACATTATGACTAAAAATGAATTCAATCTTCAGTTACACAACCATTCAGATTCTTTACAGTCATTCGCTTTAAATTTCACCAAAGACCTTGAAGATGCAAACGATTTAGTGCAGGATACTATGCTAAAAGCGGTAACGTATTATAGTAAGTTTAAGGAAGGAACAAATTTAAAAGGGTGGTTGTTTACCATCATGAAAAATACTTTTATCAACAATTACAGACGTTTGGTAAAAAAGAATGCTATGATTACCCAGGCAGATGATATTTCTTCTGCAAATT
Organism: Pedobacter sp. CG_S7; assembly: GCF_040544395.1. Taxonomy (NCBI): domain Bacteria; kingdom Pseudomonadati; phylum Bacteroidota; class Sphingobacteriia; order Sphingobacteriales; family Sphingobacteriaceae; genus Pedobacter; species Pedobacter sp. CG_S7. The sequence goes on from NZ_JBEONS010000018.1 coordinate 74,615, forward strand.
TATATTATAGTGCAAGTAAAAATCAGTGCGATAGTAAATTTGTAATGGGTGATATCAATAAAGCGATGGCTACACTACAACCCGAATACTATGTGCCATTTATAAAGTATTTTGAAGGATATAAATACCATGAAATTGCTATCATGTTAAATATTCCTATTGGTACCGTTAAAACCAGGATTCATGTTGCCCGCCAAATTCTAAAAAAATATTTAAAAACTTACTCTAAAGAAATTTTAGGTGCTAATATAGTTTAAAAATAAACACCTATTGAAAAAGGCTGTCGCATTTACAATGCTGACAGCCTTTTTTGTGCAATTACATTTTTTACTTTTTTTATATAAACACTCGGATGAATACAGTCATTTTACCTTGTGTTTTCATTAAAGATTGGGCTATCCCTGGCAGGTTGTTGGCAGGTCCTTTGTAGGTCTCATGATTGCGTTAAGGACCTACCAACGACCTAGCAAGGACCTGCCAACGACTTGCCAATCCTAACTTGAATTAAATTATTTTATTGCAGCTGACTTAAGTGTGCTGCCTAATTGTGTTGCCAACTCCTCATTTTCCTTTATCCATTTTTCAATAGCAGCTTTTTCATTGCTATTGCTTTCAAGAGCAGCCATTAATGACCCCAATTGGGTATCAGAAAGCTGGAAATTCCGGAAAAATGCAGCCACTTCGGGGTTTAACTCCACGAATTTTTTGTTGCCAATAGTTTGTATAGTCTCAATATTCCCGAAAATCCCTTTTGGATCATCTAGAAATTTTAACTTGAAATTGCTAAACATGTAATGCGGCGACCATCCGGTAACAACAACTGGTTGTTTTGCATCAATGCTCTTCTTTAGTGTAGCCAACATTGCGGCTTCACTTGCCGTTTGCAGTTCAAGGTTTAGCTTATAGTCTTTTACGGCTAATTCAGCTTTATTCATTATACCAGCACCAGCATCAATACCAATAATTTTGCCTTTCAAATTTGATGCGTTAGCATTCAACTCTTCAATATTATTTATGGTCATATATTCAGGGACAACAAAGCCAATCCGTGCATTTTTAAAATTTGTTCCTAAAATTTCAAGATTTGAACCATATTTATCCATGTATTCTTTATGGGTAATAGGCATCCAGGTATCCATAAAAATATCGGCATCACCGCCAGCAACTGCTGCAAAAACAGGAGCGACATCTGCGTTCTTTAATACGACAGTATATCCCTCTTTTTCAAGTAATACTTTTGATAATTGAGTCATTGCTACTCCCTCAGCCCAGTTAACATAGGCTATAGTTACTTTTTTCTCGTCATTTTTGCTTGTACAAGAATAAATCATGCTCATTGTCAATGCTATAAATAGTCCGCTAATCAGTTTTCTCATTGTAATTTGTTTTACCAGTTAAATATTTATTTTATATTCCTTTTTTATTTACGCCAAAAGATTGGGTAATGCGATCTAGGATTATGGCAAGAATAACAACCGCAATTCCTCCTTCAAATCCCAAACCTATTTTTAGTTGAGTAATTCCCTTTAGAACAACCTCGCCAAGTCCTCCTGCAGCAATCATAGCAGAGATTACTACCATAGAAAGTGCCATCATAATGGTTTGGTTTACACCAGCTAATATGGTAGGCAGGGCTAAGGGAAGCTCCACTTTAAAGAGCAACTGTCTGGAGCTTGCCCCGAAGGACCGTGTAGCCTCAATAATATTTTTAGGGACCTGGCTAATTCCAAGTGTGGTTAAACGCACTGCTGGCGGCATGGCAAATATGACGGTTGCAAATGCTCCAGGCACTTTCCCTAGTCCGAAGAACAAAACTGCAGGAATGAGGTATACAAAAGCAGGCATAGTTTGCATAAAGTCAAGCAAAGGCCTGATTATTTTTCCTGCAACAAGGTTTTTAGCTGCCCAAATACCCAGTGGTATACCCATTAGTAAAGCAATAAAAGCTGATGACAATATGAGCGCCAAAGTTGCCATTGTTTGTTCCCAATAACCCATTGCCCAAATGAAGCTTAACCCTAATAAAGTAAATAAGGTAACGCCCCAACCTGTTCTTTTCCAGGCCAGAAAGGCAATAAGAAGAATGATGATATAAAAAGGTGGAAACAGCAATACCCATTCTACTGAATTAACAATGGATTCCACTACAATTTTGATGAGGTCGAAAAAAGGGCCAAAATTACTGGTTAGCCAATTTATAAATTGTTCTATATAAGGTCCTATATGTATCATGTTATTTTATTTCTTTTTGAAGATTAGCTATTGAGTTTCCTGTTACATTTTCCCAGGAGGAACCGGTAGTCTCAATAAGTAAAGAGGTTTGGGCAACAATGCCAAGCAGTATATTCGTTTCTTTATCGACAATAGGAACTGCTCTTCCGTTTTCTGCGATAAAAGGTAGCATTTGTTCTACCGTGTTTTCTGGGTAGGCTACAGGTACATCTTTAATAATTGCGTCCTCTATGGTGTGATGGCCTTTAGCTTTTATCTCCAGCACATCTTTTAAATAGACGAAACCGAGAAAATGCTTGTCAACCGAAACGGCCGGCAATGAAGTTAATCCAGAGGAACGCATTTTACGCAGACAGCCTTCCACACCATCTTTTCTAAAGATGGCAACTGTTGGTTTTTCAAACATTAGGCTGGCTGCGGTAATAATTGATTTACGATCAACTTTTTCTACAAAAGAGGATACGTAATCCGTAGCTGGGTTTGTTAAAATCTCTTCCGGGGTGCCAATTTGTATGATTTCCCCATCTTTCATAATGGCGATACGGTCGCCTAGGCGGATAGCTTCATCAAGATCATGGGTAATAAAAACAATGGTTTTGTGCATTTTCTTCTGCAAGTCAATCAGCTCATCCTGCATCTGGGTGCGAATAAGCGGATCAAGAGCAGAAAAGGCTTCATCCATGAGTAAGATTTCAGGATCATTGGCTAATGCCCGTGCCAGTCCAACGCGTTGTTGCATCCCACCAGAGAGCGCAGCGGTATGCTGGTCTTCATACCCCTGCAGGCCAACAAGATCAATTATTGTTTGTGCCTTTAGTTGTCGTTCCTTTTCGGGGATGTTCTGTAATTCTAAGCCAAAAGCTACATTTTCGATTACTGAACGGTGAGGCAAAAGACCGAAATTCTGGAAAACCATGGCCATTTCCTTTTGGCGTACCTGCTGCAATTCTAATTCTCCTAAGCTGGTAATATTTACCCGGTTTAGAATGACGTTACCAGAAGTTGGTTCAATCAACCTGTTTAAACACCTCAGCAGACTAGATTTACCGCTTCCAGATAAGCCCATAATTACAAAAAACTCACCCTCATCAATATGGAAGTTGGCATTTTTTACTGCAACTGTACAACCAGTTTCTTTAAGGATTTCTGCTTTGGTTTTTCCTTGTTTTAAAAGCGCAAGCGCTTCCTCTTTTTCTTTTCCAAATATTAGGGTGAGGTTTTCTATATTAAGTTTAGACATTTTGTTCTCTTTAAATTAAAAATAATAGCCAATGTTGATGTTAAAACGGCTATTCCACTTTGAATCTGGGTTACCTGAGGACAAACCATTTTGCCATTCAGGACCAAGCCAGGGCTGATTTTTTCCAGCTGCCCAGTCAACATAGGTAACCAGATTTCCAGCACTGATCATGCAGCCTACCACATTCATTTGTGTGTCAGTAAAGCCAGCTTGAGGCTTATCCATATAAGAATAGTTCTCATAGAAAGTAAGCGCTGTAACAGGGCCCATTTTTACAGGTTGGGTGTAAGCGAAAGATGCGGTGTGTAAATAGGCTTTTCGTGCAACCTGGTAGGTAGCACCATAAGCTGCCAGGTCTACAACCTGTTTGTGGTTTATGGAATCTGAAAGATTGTACTGGTAATACATTGACTGAAGTTTAACGTTCAGTTTTCCAAAAGTCAAATCAGTATGCAATGCACCTGCCCATCTGGCCCCCATTCTGCCTGTGGGGATATTATAAACACCTCCAACCATTCCTGATATTCCTATTCGTTTATCATCAGCTAATAAATATTCAGTTTTTAGGTTACCCTGGTTAACTTCTTTATTTCTTCCGGCCACATCATAGGAATACCTGGAGGGATCGATTTCTGATTTATCCCCAAAGTTTAATTCCATTGCATTTTTGAAGAAGGCCAACTCATATATCCAGTTTCTTTTGCGTTGGTGAAACTTGATACCCATAGAGAATTTATCTTCAAAACCAACATAATAAGGAAGGTTAAAAAACCAGTTATGGGAGTTATACGTTGTGTTTCCGAATGGATTTTGAACTAGTCCGATGTCCAAATTGGTACTATCGTTGAATTTATACCTTACATAACCTTCCTTTAGAAAACTTCCTCCAAAATCTTTGGAATAAAAGCGATACTCTGCATGAAGGTCAAGGTTTTTAAAAGAGGCATCTGCATTGATCCGAAACATATCGAGGCCAAAATCGCCACCTCTTTTTACTTGTTCTTTTTTCCAGGAAGAGAGGTTGTAGTTGAATCTTACGGCGCCACCTATTTTTAGTATAGGTTTATCAGGCTTTGAGGGGATTATTATTGTATCTTGTTGTAGTGATGTAGTAATTTGTGCGATTAATGCTAAGGGCGTAAATGCGATTAATATTAAGCCGCATATGAAGTGCTGTATTTTTTTTACCATAAAAGATATTGTATATGTCGGCTTAATTGCCTCATATTTTAAAATGCTTTAAATAAAACATTAGTAATTGTAAGATTAGAGTGATCACCCTAAGTTATTAAAACAGTATTTTTGCTGTTTTTTATTTGATTTTTGGCAACAGATTGTTTGCCATAAGTGGGTGTTTAGATTAAAACGTTGCAAACCTACGGAAAATTTGCCTAAATGTCAATTTTTAGTCCCAAAAGTAGTTTGTCGAGGTGTCGATTCCTATCAGTTTTGGCGCAAGCAAAAGCATTTTTATTTTATCTTTGGCGTTACTTTAAAAAAATTCTTCAGCCACATTTAATGAATAATAGCCTATTACTCAACCTTATTTTACTTTTTATCTCCATATTATTGTACTTCGATCAAAAGGTGCACGTTTTTAAAGCCTGGAAAGCTTATTTGCCTGGTGTAATCATTACCGGAATTGCTGCTGTTTTCGTTAAACTAACCCTTACACGTTATAAGGTTAATAGCTACGATCAGCTTAAGGGTAGTGATGTTTCCTTTTTTGAGATTCCTATGGAATCTGCGCTACTTTGTTTCACCTTGCCATTGGCTGTTTTAGTAGTCTACAACTATTTAAATGGCCGATTTCCGAAAAATGAATTAGAAAAATACAGTTTAGCGCTGAGTAATATTTTACTAGGCTTATCTGTTGCGGTCATCTTTTTTGCCTATACCAAGGCTTATGCCGTTGTAACTTTTTCTCTATTACTCCTCTTGCTTTTTTATGTGGAATATGTGAATAAGGACCGGTTTATGTATAGATTTTATCGGACTTATAGTGTGTTTATTGTACTTTTTGCAGTTTTTCAAGTTTTGCAGCTTTTGCTTGATAGCGCTGATGCAGTAGTTTATAACTTTGACTATACAATGAAATTTAAACTCATAGCGGTGCCTTTTGAAAATTATTTCCTTTTGGGGATAATAATTTTATCAGCCATTTACTTATTTGAATATTTTAAACGCCGCTATTATGGAACTGCCTGATTATACCAAGCAACAATTGGCGCTGCGAAATGGTCAGGATAAGCCGCAAATATGGGTAGCTTACCAGGGTTTGATTTATGAAGTAACTGAAAGCCGCTTGTGGCGTAATGGCAAGCATTATGAGCATTGGGCAGGTCAGGATTTAACGGAAGAACTTGCCGACGCACCCCATAGTGAAACTGTATTTGAGAAATTTAAACCTGTAGGGAGATTGAAGGTTTAAAAAAAAGGCGCCGGCAAAATATTGCGGCGCCCATATATTATAATGTTATTTATATTGAAAAAGAGCTCAGCTTTACAAATTCTTTAATGCGTACTTCAATTTCTTCCTTGGTTAAATTCAAGATTCTTTCTGTTCCAAATTTTTCTACACAAAAAGAAGCTAATGCGGAACCAAAGATGATGGCATTTTTCATGTTGTTGAAATTTATGGTGCCAACTTTTGCCAAATAGCCAATAAAGCCACCTGCAAAAGTATCGCCAGCACCTGTTGGATCAAAAACCTCTGCAAGTGGAAGGGCAGGGGCTGAGAAAACCTGGTCTTTATGGAATAATAAAGCGCCGTGCTCTCCTTTTTTAATAATCAAATATTGAGGTCCCATTTGAAGGATTTTCGCTGCTGCTTTAACTAAAGAGAATTCTCCTGACAACTGGCGTGCTTCAGCATCATTAATGGTTAAGATATCTACCATTTTAATGGTTTCCAATAAATCTTCCATCGCAATGTCCATCCAAAAGTTCATGGTATCCATTACAATCAGTTTAGGCCTATTTTTTAGTCGTTGGATAACCGTTTGTTGTGTTTTAGGCGCAAGGTTAGCTAACATCAGGTATTCGCAGTCCTGGTAGCTTTCTGGGATAATGGGGTCAAAATCTGCTAGTACATTAAGTTCCGTAACCAGCGTATCTCTGCTGTTCATGTCATTGTGGTATTTGCCCGACCAAAAGAAGGATTTTTCTCCCTTTTTAATTTGTAAACCTTCAGTATCTATGCCATGTTTTTGCAAGGCATCAATGTCTTTTTGGTGGAAATCATCACCTACAACACCTACAATTTTTACCTTTTTGCAAAAGTAAGATGCAGCTAAACCAGCATAAGTTGCTGCGCCACCTACTATTTTATCGGTTTTTCCGAAGGGAGTCTCTATAGCATCGAAAGCTACAGATCCTATGATAATCAGGCTCATATATAAATATTAAAATTATTTTAAATTATTTTCACTGCAAAGATTGCATAAATAATTTAAAAGCCCTAACATTGCATTCCCAAAACGATCGAGGCTTGCTTCAAATCAGAGTCAAAGCGCAGAGGGGAAAAGGATCCCGAATAGCTCAGCTGGTTAGAGCATCTGACTGTTAATCAGAGGGTCGCTGGTTCGAGCCCAGCTTCGGGAGCTCAGATTTTCAAGTCTGAAGATCATACAAAAACCCCATTCTAATTTATAGGATGGGGTTTATTATTTACAAAATAGGAAGTTTCCCTAATTCCAACATCTTTTCAATTGCCACATCTTGTCAAGTTTTACAGTAAAAACTGGAAGGCTTAACGAAAATGTTCTACAAATATTTAACAGAAAAAATCCCGTAATGGAGGACTTCCGGTATCCGTAAACGCAATTTTTCATGTTAAAAAATGGGGAAATTAGGGATCAAGTCAAAAAGTTGTGGACTAAGGATGTTTTTAGGCATAAAGTTGAGTAAGGCGGTATAAGAAGAACTCAGTGCTTCTTACTCCTCTAAACTGGCTTCTGAATGCCTTTATTTTGGCATTGAATGACTCGGCTGAAGCATTTGTGGAACGGCTATCAAAGTAGTTCAGGATGGTTTG
>NZ_JBEONS010000019.1:0-80377 GCF_040544395.1 Pedobacter sp. CG_S7
TTTCTGCCCGGGACTTTTTCCTGTTCATTCAGGTACTCCTGTTCGGGCAGGCTAAGCAGGCGCTTGGCTGTGCGCCAATTCATCCCAAAGTGATCCGCTATTTTCTGCGTGGAAAATCCTTCACGTCCCATTTGGTGAACTAGATGATACGTCATAAGTTTGTTTAAATAATGGTTCATAATAACCCTGTCGTTTTGATAGATGACAAAGGTTGTTTTTCTTTTGGGGGCTCGCCCCCAAAAGAATGAACTATGTATTCATTCTTACCGATTTCTCTGCAGCATTCTTACCGAAAACCCTGCACTCTTAATTGCCAAAAGTTGTGTATTCATATTTACCGTTCACAAACGATTGCCTACTGCTTAATATTAATACATTGTAGCTGTCCGCTGGTGAAAATATAACATCAGGACTGCACTAAGAATACAGAATGGCTTAATCCAATGTCTAGAAGTTATTGTTAAAAACGAAAATCATTGATGGAGGTGTGTTGAAACGCAAAAAATAACATCATATTGCAATCCAGCTGACGTTGGATATATAATAGGATACCTTTGGAGACTCAAAATTGTCGGGTTTTTAAATCAAATGGTGCATACTCTTTACCGAATAGAACTAAAAGTAGAAAGTTTTAAAAAAAAAGGTAAAATTGTCATGCTTCAGGTAAGATAAGCCAAATCCTGAAGAGTGGAAGCACTAAGTTCCCTTAATGACTTACTCGTTAAACGTAATGCAATGATAAAAAACGATGCTTAATGCAATTAAAATATGGAAATTTTTCAAACAACTATAGCGCTAAGGGCAAGAAAGAGAGGGTTTCATCTGATTACTGATGAAGTATTTAGCGCTCTACCAGAAATTAAAACGCTTAAACTTGGGATTTGCCAGGTGTTTATTCAACACACTTCAGCTTCTCTTACTATAAATGAAAATGCAGACCCAACGGTTAGGACAGATTTTGAAATGTTCTTTAATAAGTCTGTGCCAGAAAATGATCCTGATTATGAACATGATTATGAAGGTGCTGATGATATGCCTGCGCATTTAAAATCTTCTCTATTGGGATGTTCAGTAAGCATGCCTATCAGTAATGGAAAGTTAACATTAGGTATATGGCAAGGGATTTACCTTTGTGAACATCGTGATTATGGTGGAGAAAGAAAATTAGTGATAACAGCCTGGGGTAATACTTGATTAAAGAAGTGATGTTAAACAATTGATTACTATTGCATTATTGGCGGTTAATCTTATTTTAAACACCAAACATTGTAGGTTTCATCTTTCATGACATAACCCTCCACAATTTTTTCAAAATTAGGAAATTTTGTTCTCCATTCCTGAAGGCTTCGCATATAGCTTAGCCAAGGGCCGTCCGCTGGACCGAAGTTTTCACCTTCACAAATCCACCAAAAAGAATAGAAGCAATTGTCGTTAGAAGGCATGGCATGGCAAGCAGGATTTACCTCCAGGACAACATTTTTTAGAGCCTTTATTAAAAACACCGGTAAAGCTCCTTCCTATTACTTAGGTGATACTCATCATAAACAGTAATAAGATAGTAAAAAATGTAACCTATTAATTCTAAGGACTGTCAACTTGTTCTTGGTTAGCTGAGCCACTGATTGCCCAAGTTGCAAAGAAGCCAATAGCAGAAGGGATAACCCAACCTAATTCATACTGAAAGAGAGGGATGTGGTTTAATACTTCCAAGTTACTTTCGCTAAGGAGTGAAAAGTTTTTAAGTAAATAAAACACAGCAATGGCGCCTGAAGCCAATAATGCATTGATATAAGGTTTTCGGTTTCTGACAATGGAGCCAAAGAAAACAAAATAAAGAACCAAGGTTATCGCAATTGGATAAACGAAACTAAGAACCGGATAGGCGAGGTTTATGATATTATCTACTCCAGTAATGGAAAGCACACAAGAAGTTACACAACAAATGGTAACCAATAATTTATAGCTCAATTTTCCCTTGCTGAGTGAGGAAAAGAAGGTTCCAAAAGCGGCAACCAAAGCAATCGAAGTTGTCAAACAGGCAACCGCAATCGATATGGCAATACCAATGTTTCCATATCGGCCTAAAATGGAATGTGAGATATTCATCAATAACTCAGAACGCTTGATTGAAGTGCCCGATATTCCTGAAGTAGCTCCCAGATAGATAAGTCCTCCATAGATAATGAATAGAAAAGTGGATGAAATTGCACCAGCGGTCATCACCACCTGCATTTTTGATCGCGTTTCTTGATAGCCTTTTGCTTTGGATGCAGCAATAATAATTCCGGCGAAGATAACGGAGGCCAAGACATCTAAGGTTTGATAGCCATCAATAAAACCTAATGTGAACGATTGGCTACTGCTTAATGATGAAACATTGTAGCTGTCTACTGGTGAAAATATACCGATCAGAATTAATAAAATTAGTAAGACTAAGAGTATCGGCGTGAGGATATTACCAATAATATCAACGATGCGTGTTGGTCGGATTGTTAAAAGCCAAGTCGCGATGAAAAAGATCACAGAAGTCCAGGCTGGACCAGATCCTGGGAAAGATGGCAGTATACCCACTTCATAAGTCGTAGCCGCTGTGCGCGGAATGGCAATCAACGGACCAATGCAGAGCATAATAACGGTCCCTAAAACGGGGGACATAAGCGGGTGAATTTTAGCTCCTAGATCTTCGAATTTGTCACCAGCGTTGACGATGGAAAGGATTCCCAGGAAGGGTAATAAAATACCGGTCAGTCCGAATGCCAATATGGTGATCCAGACATGGTCCCCTATCTGTATTCCAATATATGGAGGGAGTAATAAATTGCCTGCGCCGAAGAACATGGCAAATAGGGCAAAGCTTATGGTGATAATATCTCTTTTCTTTTTATTCAAATTCTTATTTTTTTTTGAAACTTCGATCTATAAAAGTCCGCAAATTAGCTAATTTTTCTTGTTTTCATCAAGGCGTCCCGTTCTAAAAAACCTTGCAGGTGATTGTTTTAGTCCTGCTTCTTCCATATAATTATAAGAAGGCAAGTCAATTATCCAATTTTTTGATGCTAGACTTTTAAGAATCCCCATTTTATTTTGAGCTAGAACCTTGGGGTGAGCTATTTAATAAGCTAGTTTATAAGGTCACTTTTTAGTTATTTGCGCTTTCATTTTATTATTCAAATATTTCCTTACAGGAATATCATAAAATACCATAACTAGATAAGCAAAGCCCATTAAAAGGATTAGGGAGCCTATAATAATAAAGGTCAATTGGCCGACTGAGGGTTGGTGATTGGTGTAATAGTTTCCAAACATCCATAATACAGCATAGTGCGTCATATACAATGGATAGGATATTTTCCCGGAAAACGTACAAAGATTTTTTAAACCTTTTGTTAGGGTAGCCCCAGCTCCTAAAGCTATTAAAAACGGGAAGTAAAACAATACCACTGCAGGTTCTGTAAGCCAGTTCCATTTCCCAAAAGGCATTAAAAAGGCTAATGACAGCAACGCACACATACCTATAAAACCAATTTTATTTTTTATGATCCAGTTGAAACGATAAATGGCTAGTCCCGCTAAAAATGAATAAAAGATGCGCGCACCGCCATGCCAAAAGCTGCTTTTATCCCAGCCACCGATTAAATTGCCTGCACTATAGCTAACAAAGCAAAGTGTTGCTGCAGCAAGCAGAATTAATAATAGTAAAGCTTTACGACTAATGCGAAAAAGGATAAACGCATAAAATATATTAGCAACATATTCCCAAAATAACGACCAAGCTGGTGCATTGAAGCTAAACAAATTAAAAGCCCGCTCCTGCATTACCGGAAATGGGATCAGAAAAATAGAGGTCACAAATATTAATAACGTTCTACCTAAACTATACAGTTCACTATAGTTGCCAAATGGATCTAATAAAAAGGTAAGTAAGCCTAATATGGAACCAAGTACAATCAGCGGATGCAGCCTGATGAACCTTGATTTAAGAAATCTCATTATACCCATTTTGCTAATGCGGTCATCATAAGCATATCCAATAACAAAACCAGAAAGACAAAAAAAGAAATCGACAGCAAGGAAACCATGCCCAATAAAATTTTTACTAAGATCTGAATAGGCCCACTCCATAAAGTGGAAGATAACCACCGCTACAGCTGCTAGGCCTCTTAAGCCATCGAGAATTTCAAAATGTTGTTTTGTTTTTAAAATATTGGAAGATACCCGGGTTTCGTTCATTTATATTGGTTAGAAGCTAAACAATGTGAAAATCCAAAAATAGTCAATTGAGCGCATTTTTCAGGAATTTTTAATTAAACCTTCTTGATTGGATATTCTGTCGATTAACCATTAAAAATTTTGGCAAAAATCTTAAAAATTTGTTGGCAGATCATAGCGTACCGGTACTGGCATTTTCACCTTTTCTTTTGTCTCTGTATATTTCATTTCCGCTGTCTTACGCAGGTATTCTTTTATATATTGCCTTTTTAAACGCTTCCGCAATAGAACTATTACGCCTTGTTAATTAAAGTCCCCATTCATGTTTTAAACATTTTTTAACTTGGTGGTAGTAATGGTAAACTTGTCAAAAAATATAGGCTGCATAGTTTATTAAGGCTAACTGTAACAATAATAAAATTTAAACCACCTATCTAAGGTTTGCTTTCCGCCTCCATTTATATTATATTCTAGTTTCACCAGGACCTACTAGATTTACACGGATATTGACTGGACCATAGTCATAAGCAAGATTTCTCATCATATGGTTGATAGCAGCTTTGGAAGAGGTATAAGCACTTATTGCAGGGCTTTTGTTAATAGAAGCCATATTGATAATACACCCTTACCCCTTCTTTTTTGGATGTAAGATTTAGTATTATTTTAGTGACATTTTTATATCTATATACACTTATCAAAAGAACATGCGTTAACTTTATAAAAGTAATAAACGAAAAGTTAATTTTTAAACCTAAACATCATAAAATGAAATGTCCTTCCTGTAATGAAACCTTATTAATGAGCGAAAAAAAAGGTGTTGAAATTGATTATTGCCCTAACTGCAGAGGCATTTGGCTTGACAGAGGAGAGTTGGAAAAGATAATGGACCAATCAACAAATCATTATGCGAATAAAGATAATTACGAAAGAGATTATAAAAATTATGGGGAAGGTCAACATGGAGACCAAAATAGGCAATACCCACCTAGAAAAAAGAAATCATTTTTGAACGATTTCTTTGATTTTTAAAGAATTGAAAATCAGCATTGATTTACTTAGCAACGAATAAAAAGATCATTTAGACATTGGTGAGGAACAATAAAAAATAGTAATAAGTATTAAAGGAATTCCTCCAAAAGCTAATAGACTGTAAGATTGATTGTTAAGGAAATAATTGCTTTTATAATTTTGTTTAGTTTAAATTATTTGTAAACTTTATGTAATTTTATGAAATATAAATAGCTGATAATGAGTTATTTATTTCTTTTTTTTTGAAACTTATAAAGTTGCCATTTGGGTTCAGTTTTCTATTAAGTATCTTTGTAAGCTAATAAATACTTAATCATTGTTATATACTATGAAAGCTGAAGCCCTGGAAAAAGCCCAAATCACTTATACTTCTGATGAAGCCTATAGAAAATCTCTTGACTACTTTAAAGGTGATGATCTTGCCGCGCGTGTATGGGTAAATAAGTACGCATTGAAAGATTCTGCTGGTACAATTTATGAAGGTACGCCTGATGATATGCACCGTAGGATTGCAGCAGAATTGTCTCGCATAGAGCAAAGATATCCAAACCCTTTATCAGAAACTGAGGTGTTTGAGTTGATCAGGAATTTCAAATATATTATTCCCCAAGGCAGTCCTATGACAGGCATTGGCAATCCATATCAAATCGCCTCTCTTTCTAATTGTTTCGTTATCGGTAATGATGGTGATTCCGATTCCTATGGAGGGATCATGAAAATTGATCAGGAACAGGTACAGTTGATGAAAAGGCGAGGTGGTGTGGGGCATGACCTATCACATATCCGTCCTAAAGGATCGCCTGTAAAGAATTCAGCATTAACTTCTACTGGTATTGTTCCTTTTATGGAACGCTATTCTAATTCCACGCGTGAAGTGGCGCAAGATGGTAGAAGAGGGGCACTGATGCTTTCAGTAGCAATTAAGCACCCAGACGCAGAAGATTTTATTGATGCTAAAATGGAGCAGGGTAAAGTAACTGGTGCAAATGTTTCCGTGCGTATTGACGATGCATTCATGAATGCCGTAGCTTCGGGTGAATCATATCAGCAACAGTATCCGATAAACAGCAGTAATCCTGTTTACCTTAAAAATATAGATCCAAAACAACTATGGAAAAAGATTGTCCACAATGCATGGCGTTCAGCAGAGCCTGGGATACTATTCTGGGATACCATTATTAGGGAATCGGTGCCGGACTGTTATGCCGATCTGGGTTATCAAACCGTCTCCACTAACCCTTGTGGTGAAATACCTCTCTGTCCTTATGATTCCTGCCGTTTGTTGGCGATCAATCTCTTCTCTTATGTAGAAAAGCCTTTTACTTCTGGAGCCTATTTTAACTGGGAGTTGTTTAAACAACATATTCATGTAGCTCAACGGATGATGGATGACATCATCGATCTGGAGTTGGAGAAGATAGATGCTATTCTGGTTAAGATAGCTGAAGACCCTGAAGGTGAAGAACTTAAACGTATTGAGATGAATCTATGGTTAAATATTAAAACCAAGGCTAAAGAGGGTAGAAGAACAGGTATTGGGATTACTGCTGAAGGCGATATGCTTGCTGCAATGGGTTTGCGTTACGGCAGCGATGAAGGGACTGCCTTTGCGGTTGAGGTCCATAAAACCATTGCTCTTGAAGCTTATCGTTCTTCTGTGATTACGGCAAAAGAAAGAGGCGCCTTTACTATATTTGATGCAAAACGCGAAGAGAATAATCCATTTATACAGCGCCTTAAAGCTGCAGATCCTAACTTGTACAATGATATGGTTAAATATGGCAGGCGCAATATTGCTTTGTTAACCATTGCTCCAACAGGAACGACCAGTCTCATGTCTCAAACCAGCTCTGGCATAGAACCTGTGTTTATGCCGGTGTACAAAAGGAGAAGGAAAGTAAATCCGAATGACAAGGATGCACGTATTGATTTTGTAGATGAGGTCGGTGATTCTTGGGAAGAATATGTGGTTTTTCATCCTCGCTTTAAGCAATGGATGGAGGTGAACGGTCACGACCTTACCAAAAACTATGCACAAAAAGAGCTGGATAAACTTGTCGAGCGCTCCCCCTATTATAAATCTACTTCAAATGACGTTGATTATTTGAAAAAAGTTAAAATGCAAGGTGAAATCCAAAAATGGATTGATCATTCCATCAGTGTAACGATTAATATGCCCTCAGATGTGACAGAAGAGCTAGTCGGTGAAGTTTACATGGAGGCTTGGAAATCGGGCTGTAAAGGGGTGACCGTTTATAGAGATGGTTCCCGTTCCGGAGTGCTTATTTCTAATGAAATACCTGAATCTGAAGAGGCACAAATAGAAAGTCAGCTCATCTTTTCAACCATTAGGCCTGTGGTATTGAAAGCTGATGTAGTCCGTTTTCAGAACAGCAAAGATAAATGGATTGCGTTTATTGGCTTAATAGATGGAAAACCATATGAAATTTTCACTGGTTTTGTGGATGATGAAGATGGTATTTTATTGCCAAGATGGGTAAATGACGGCGTAATTATCAAAAGTCGTGAAGCAGATGGTAGTTCACGATACGACTTTCAGTATAAGAACAAACGTGGTCATAAAACAACTATTGAGGGATTGTCTTATAAATTCAATCCGGAGTACTGGAATTATGCTAAGTTGATCTCCAGTACGTTAAGACATGGTATGCCTATCGAAAAAGTAGTGGAGTTAATCAACAGTTTGCAGCTTGATGAAGCTATAAATACCTGGAAAAATGGAGTGGCTCGTGCGCTAAAACGCTATGTCCCGGATGGAACAGTAGCTGCGAAACAACAGTGCCAGAACTGTAAATCAACCAACTTGCATTACCAGGAAGGATGTTTAACTTGTAAGGATTGTGGTTCGTCAAAATGCGGTTAAATCCGCCATTTTAAATTCCTAAAATATTTAGAAAAGAATCAACAAAAGAGTCTGTCATATTAAAATGAAGACTCTTTTGTAAAACGTATTTACCCTTAAATCTGCCAATGATTTCCATTATGTTTTTTAGCTTTGGATGGCTAATAAAGATAAATGTTAGCCCTTTTAAAATAAAGTTATTAAAAGAAAATTTGATTAAGCCATCATGGTCTTTTTCTATATAAAACCACCTCTAAATTTTGAAAAAATTGATATGATCTTTTTTTGTATTTTTGAATAAAGAAATCATGGTGTGAGGGGAATTATTAAAATGTTTAACTGATTCAGGTTAGTAATAACTACTTTTTAAATGAATGATTGCAAAAGTAGTTGCTATTTTCTTGCTTAATAATTTTAAAATATGGTTGATATCTGTTGTATAGGACATATTACATCTGACAAAGTGGTTACCACGAGTTCAATAATGCACATGGCTGGAGGCACTGCCTATTACTTTTCTTACCCCTTTTGCAATCTTGATGTGAGCTACCTGCTAGTGACCGCTCTTGCAGCGAAAGAAATGAATTTTGTAACGAACCTTCGTTCGCATGGGATTGAGGTATTAGTGCAGCAGAGTAAACATACAGTGAATTTCGAGAATATATACAGCGAAAATCAGGATCACCGAACACAGAATGTATTACAACAGGCAGATTCTTTTACAGAAGAATTTTTATTTCCAATACAAGCTCAAATTTTCCACCTTGGACCGTTACTGCCAGATGATATACCTGTTTCATTGATTAAAATGCTTTCGGCCAAAGCAAGAATAAGCTTGGATGTACAAGGATACTTGAGGGAAGTTATAGACAAAAAGGTATATCCTAGAGACTGGCCTGAGAAAATAGAAGCGTTGCAGTACATTGATATTTTAAAAGCCGACGAAGGCGAACTCATTGCATTGACAGGGTGTGAGGATGTAAGAAAAGCAGCTAGGATTGTTGCGGATTGGGGGGTGAAAGAAGTTGTAATCACCAACGGTAGTCAAGGTTCTTTTATTTTTTATGGGGATGTTTTTTATACCATCCCAGCATTTCCCCCTAAAATAATTGTTGATGCCACCGGATGTGGGGATACTTATATGGCAGGTTACTTATACCAAAGGATTAAAGGAGCCGGAGTGCAACAGGCTGGAATTTTTGCTGCTGATTTAGCCAGCAGGAAAATGGAGTTTGCCGGACCATTTAATGGAGCTATCATAGCCGATGAAACCGGCAGGTTATTACCCGCCGTCGGCTAAGTACTTAATTGATAATATGAATTCCATAACTTATCCATTTTTAAAGTGGAGCGTTCGCTCTAGGTTAATGCGACCAATCCAAATGTTAAATTAACGCTCAGCTAGTTATATAAATTTTCTTGATTGAAATTTGTAATATAATTTAATATATTAGAAGCTCGTTAAGCAATAGACTTAAACTTTAAAAAGTTAAGTTTATATGCTGATAACCAAATAAACGATTTAAACTTCAATAGAAAAATGGAGAGACGCTTCGCGATCAAACAAATTCTAATTATGGCAGGTGGTATAGCCCTGCTTCCCTCGTGTTTAAAAGAATCTGGAAAGTCATCAATTCTATTAAAAAACCTTACGGTAACTCTTGATCAGGAATTGCTGTTGGGTGAAATTGCCGAAACAATTATCCCCAAAACTGATACTCCAGGGGCTAAAGAATTAAACCTTCATCTTTTTGTGCTTAAAATGCTTGACGATTGTTATGAGCCAGAAAAGCAACGTGACTTTTTAAAGGGTTTAGAACAACTTCAGCAGGAAACACAAAACCAGTTTGCTAAATCTTTTTCAAAATTAACCCTCATGGAGCGAGAAGAAGTATTACGCAAAATTGAAAACAATAAGGAAGCCTCACCTGAACTTGCTGTATTTTATCAACTCATGAAAAATAAAACAATTCAGGGGTATGTGAGCTCAAAATATGTAATGACTAATCTAAAAAAATGGGAATTAGTTCCAGGCAGGTACAATGGTTATTTTCCTGTTAAATCTGCTTAATTTAAAAATAATGTCAAACTTAAATATAGACGCCGATAAGGCAAATACTTTTGATGCCATCGTCATCGGTTCAGGTATCAGTGGTGGTTGGGCCGCAAAAGAATTTACTGAAAAGGGCTTAAAAACACTTGTGCTCGAAAGAGGTCGTGATGTACAGCATAACAAAGATTATCCCACCACTAATAAATATCCCTATGAATTTGAACATAGGGGAGAGCCGGTCTTGTCGATTAAAAATGAAAATCCAATTGCGAGCAGGTGTTACATTTTCAAAGAAGATGCAATGCATTTTGTAGTTAAAGATAAAGAGCATCCCTATGTTCAGGAAAAACCTTTTGATTGGATCAGAGGCTACCAGGTAGGGGGTAAATCTTTACTTTGGGCTAGACAAACACAACGCTGGAGTGATTTTGATTTCGAAGGACCTGCTAGGGATGACTTTGCTGTAGACTGGCCAATCCGTTATAAAGATATTGCACCATGGTACAGTTATGTCGAGAAATTTGCAGGTATTTCTGGTAACAAGGATGGTTTAAAGGAATTACCTGATGGTGATTTTCTGCCAGGATTTCCCCTGAATGCTGTGGAGGATTATTTTAAAAACTTCGTTAAAACCAAATATGAAAATAGGCATGTCATCAGTGCAAGGTGTGCTCATTTGTCCAAACCGAATCAGATTCATTTAGACCAAGGTCGCGGACAATGCCAGAACAGAACCCTTTGTCAGCGTGGTTGTCCTTTTGGAGGCTATTTTAGTAGTAATGCTTCCACTTTGCCCTGGGCAGCTAAAACTGGCAATTTAACTTTAAGGCCATTTTCTGTGGTGCAGTCTGTTATTTATGATGACAAAAAAGGTAAGGTGACTGGTGTAAGGATTATGGATGCAAACACCAAAGAAGTGTCTGAGTATTATGCTAAAGTTATTTTTATAAATGCTGGTGCCTTAAATACAAACCTTATTCTTCTGAATTCAATATCCCAGCGTTTTCCCCAAGGTTTAGGTAATGACAATGGGCAGTTAGGTAAATTTGTAGCTTTCCATAATTATAGCGCCAGAATCAGTGCGGAATATGATGGTTTAAAACAATATACGACCGATGGCAGAAACCCTGCTGGGGGTGGGTACCTTCCCCGGTTTAGAAATGTATATAAACAAGAAACAAACTTTAAAAGAGGTTATGCGGCAGGTTTTAGTGCTTACCGGTCTTCGGATAGTGATACCAACACCTTAGGTGAACAATTGAAAAATAACTTACTGAAACCAACTTTAGGTCCATGGAAAGTGGGATCGCACATGATGGGGGAGACCATCCCTAAAGAAAGTAATTTTGTGAGTTTAAGTAAAGATCAAAAAGATGCCTGGGGTGTTCCTTTGTTGAATATTTCTGTTGTCTATGATGACAATGATGTACTGATGAAAAAAGATTACCTAGAGCAGCTAACGGAGATGTTTACCGAAGCAGGTTTTAAAAATATTAAAGCGAATGATGGCACCCAAGCTCCAGGACTAGATATTCACGAAATGGGTGGAGCAAGAATGGGGCATGATCCTAAGACCTCTATTCTTAATCAATGGAACCAGTTACATGCCTGTAATAATGTATTTGTGACAGATGGTGCTTGTATGACCTCTACTTCAACACAAAACCCTTCATTAACTTACATGGCATTGACAGCTAGAGCAGTTGATTATGCGGTAAAGTCGCTAAAAGGTTAGCAATAAAAAAAGAACTAATTAATACCAATCTCGCACAAACAAATACTTATTAAATGTTATTATAGGAGAATAAAAACAGCGGCAACCTTAAAACTATTTGCACCATGGATCAGAAAATTATCAACCTGTACGATTCGTACACACACAGCCAGCTTAGTAGAAAAGAATTTATTAAAAAACTATCTATTTTAGCAGGTGGAACTGCTATAGCAATGACCATGCTTCCCTTACTGGAAAATAATTATGTTGCTGCTGCTTCTTTAGTAAATGAAGATCAGCTGAGTACAGAAACCATCAGTTATAAAGGTGTAAATGGTGAAATGAAAGGCTTTCTGGCAAAACCTAAGAATGGTAAAAATTTAGGTTGTGTATTGGTTATTCATGAAAATAGAGGTCTGAATCCACATACCATCGACGTGACCAAGCAAGTTGCAGCGGCTGGTTTTTTGGCCTTAGGTGTAGATGCTTTGTCAATTACAGGCGGTACGCCAGCAGATGAAGATAAAGCTAGAGATGAAATTGGAAAACTTAATCCTGAAGATAATCTTCAGAATTATTTATTGGGCCTCGATTATTTGAGAAAACGTAAGGATGGAAATGGAAAAGTTGGTTGTGTAGGTTTTTGCTGGGGGGGTAAAATGGCTAATATGTTAAGTGCAAATGACCCTAAACTGAAGGCGGCAGTTGCTTATTATGGTGCTCAGGTAGAAGCTTCTGAAGTGCCAAAAATCAAAGCATCCCTCATGTTGCATTATGCTGGCCTCGATGAAAGGATAAATGCTGGGATACCAGCTTATGAAGCAGCATTAAAACAAAATGGAATTGACTACCAGCTTTATATTTACGAAGGCGTTAACCATGCTTTTAATAACAATACTTCACCAACCCGATATAATGAAGCTGCAGCCAAACTCGCTTGGGCAAGGACAATTGATTTGTTTAAGAAAAAACTAAGTTAAATCACTTTTTTGCATTAATTGTAAATCAAGCAACCCGACACATTCCAAAAACTAAAACTTGTTCCCTCAGGTTCTCCTTGGGGAATTTGAACTTTTATGGTGTGCTTCCCTGCTTTTAAATCACCTAAATTAATATAATTGGGATTAGTAACCGTTCCAGGGCACCAATTCGACCGGCTTAAATCTGATGAGGATAAACCATTCTTGAAATTTCCTGATACTGGATTATATAAACGGTAGGAGCCACAGTCTGTACGCCACGGGGTGAATTTAAATGCCATTTGTCCATCCAGAAAGATTTTATTTTCTTTAGGTACAAATTCATCTCCGTTGCCCCAACCTCCGTGCCCCGTTGTGATGTATCTCAGTTGAATGTTTTTAGTGTCTTCAGGTAAATTAAAAGTTACTTCTAAACCTTTCTCTTCGCTAAAGAAAGTAGCGTAATCTTGTCCCCCCATTTCCATCACATTTGTTGTGTTAAAAATAGGTAATACTTTTTTCGATGCCATTTTTGATTCACCGCCTGGATGAATGGTTAATTCCAAACTTACTTGATGTCCTCCTTTATCATAATTGCCTATATAAGTTCCGATATAAACTTCTTTCCCCGACATTACCGAAAGAAATTCTGAAACATCCTGACGGTAAATTACACTATCTTGCCAGGTTTTATTTTTCAATGTTACGCGTTTATTAAAATGATTTATCCCAAATGGTGTAAAAAACCGCATCAATTCATATACCGGAGAGTATCCATCTGTACGGATCATGCCAGGATATTGTTTGCCATTCCCATTTTCATATAAAGGCAATGTTTGCACTCCATTTTTCATCCCATCTAAGAACGTTTGCTTTTGGTCGACTGCAATCATAAAAACGGAACCTGTTCGGTCATATGCATCGCCATTAGATTTTTGAACTAATTCAACAAATGCCTGACTGCCATTTTTTATTTCAGGAACTTTCACCTTTCTAAGAATAACCGTTCCACTGGCAAATCTTAAAACACTATCAGATTTAGGTTGATCAATGAAGTTGATCAATTCATCTTTAAATATTGGAACCTGAATAAAACGACTTTTCCATACAGCGTCCTGATAAGTCAATCCATCTACGATATTCGAAAAATTAAGCTCACTCACGGTGGATGGTATACTTTTGATCTTTTCAATTTGGGTAGCAGTAATTTTTGAATTGCCATTTCGATTATACTCCAATACCAAACCTAAATTTTGACCTACTTCATTTGGTGCACCTTTTACAGATAAATCATTGGTGTACCATATTTCTATGGAGTTTGAGTTAATTGATGTAATTGCTTTTTTACAAGTATATCCTAATATTTTTCGCGTTCCATCTTTCAGCTCTAGAACATTTTTATTCAATATGTCAGCGTCAATGGTAGCTATCTCTTTACGAGCACTGAAATTGTAAATCCGATAATATAAGTCAGTTTGCTTACGATCAATATAAAAAGTTTCATAAGGATAGGAAGCCTTAGCTTCGCTAATTTTAGCTGATGTGATAACGGTTTGATCTTTATTAGTATAAACTAACAATGGATCTTGATTGGGTGTTACTTTATTATTATAACTGCTGGTATAGCTGATCTTATAAGAATGTTGAGCTGCTAATTGGAAAGATAAAATTGTAAAAAAAATAATAAAAATATATTTCATGAGTCGATTAGAATGTAACTTATATACTGCGTTTTTGTTGGCAACGAAAAAGAGTTTGAATTTACAAAATTTCTCCAATGGGAATGAAAAATTATCGAATAATAGCTATTATATTGCAACAGCAGACTTTTAACAGGTATTGCTATTTTTCATAACAAAACATACACGATTATCAATGAGGGATCAACTGATTACTTTAATAGCTGCTTTAAAAGCCAATTCAATTTCATTTAATGAAGTTATTACCTTTATAGAAACCTACCATCAATATCAACCAACAGCATTTAAAAATGGTGATATCTATAATGATGCGACACAAAATCAAGGAAGTGCAAAAGTATTTGCTTTTGCTAAAATAAATAACTTAAACGCAGAAGATACTCTTTATTTATTCGGAGAGCATTATCAGGCTGTGTTGACAAATCCGAATTCAATAGATCATCAAAATATCAGACAATTTATGGTTTATGGCTGGCGAGGGGTGGTACTGGAAGTTGAGGCTTTAATTTCGAAATAATAGGTTCTTTTGGAACCAAGCTGTGAGTGCTTTTATTAATCATTTTTAACTATAGATTTTGTTAGCTTAAATGGGAATAAGTATTAAATCTTTCTTAGCTTGCAATCCGTATATAATTATTATGTCTGCAAAATTCACATTAAAATTTAATGAAGAAAAGCGCTAATTGCAACCTGCAAACATGTTTTATGTGTCAGCTTGCCTTAAAAGAATGGAAGCCAGCCATTGATAGTCACCGTAAAAATTTTTCATTTAAAAAGGGTGAGCTTATTATAAAAGAGGGCGACCCGGTAAGCGGTGTGTATTTTATTTATTCTGGAAGTGTTAAGGTTCATAAAAAATGGGGAGAGAAGGATATTATTGTCCGCTTTGCTACTAAAGGGAAAATATTTGGGCATAGAGGCTTGGGGGTTAAAACTTCAATATACCCCATTTCCGCTACAGCATTAGAGTCTACTACGGTTTGTTTTATTAATAAAGAGTTCTTTCTAACTACCTTAAAAGTAAACCACGACTTTGCTTTCAATTTAATGATGTTTTATGCCGAAGACCTGCGTGAGTCTGAGGAGAAAATGAGAAATCTTGCATTAATGTCGGTTAAAAGTCGATTAGCGGTTACATTTTTTCACCTTAAGGATTTATATGGCCTGGATGAAAAAGGATGTATTAGTATAGACCTAAGCCGACAAGATCTTGCAGCCTTTACCGGTGCCACTTATGAGACTGTTTTTAGAATGTTAAACGAGCTTGTTAATGAAAAGTTTATCACTTTAATAGGAAAAAAGATCCATTTCAGTAACGAAGAAGGTTTAAAGAAACTGACAACCGAAGCCTAATGAAAGCAGTACACATCCCCCACTTCTGTTCGAATTCCAATAGTCTTTCATAGCCCTGTTCTTCGTTTACAGCTGTGTAGATAGGCTTAAGGTCGGCCATTACTGCTTTTCTATCTTTATCTGGCACACAGCGCATACTAGTTCTGATCTGATGAACAATGCACAGCTGAACCCTTGTTTTTGGAAATACAGCTTCGATAGCTTCTGGAAAACCTTTTAAGCCGTCAATACAGGAAATCAGGATGTCTTCCACGCCCCGCTGTTTTAAATCGGTAAGTACGGATAACCAGAACTTGGCACCCTCATTCTCTGAAGTGTAGAGGCCTAAGATATTGTATATCGCCCTGGTTTCTATTTGCCCGTTTACTTTTACTTTAAAGAACATGCAGTATAAAAAAAAGGGAAAAACTGCATCTAAAGGTCTGCTGCTCCACTCTTGAACTGCGGGGCACTGTCGTTTATGCGGGATATTTCTGTAGCAGAGATGTCCATCGCATACATTTCCTGTATATAATCCCGCATACCCCGGGTGCTCATGCCCCTGGCATACATGGAAAGGATATTGCCTTCTAGTTCTTCGGTAATGATTAGCTGTCGCTTTGGAACAATCTTTGGGTCAAAAAGTACCCAGACGGTCACGATTGCTCTCCAGCTCAAATTCACGCGCACTTAAGCTGCGAACAGTCTTTTTGTTTTGCCGTTCTTTCTGTTTGCAAACCCGGCAAGTTTACTCTCAGATAAATGATGATCCAGTTCCACAGCCATAATAGACTCCAAAAAGTGTTTCATCATCGTGGCTAGAACGCCATCGCTGCCCGTCATTTTTTGCCAGAATATAGTCCAGCAATTGCTTCTTTTTTGAAGCTTTCAAAATCGAATTCTTCTTCCGTTCTCATCGAAAATTGTGTTTAAAGGTTTAACGCTTTGACACAGTTCGTGGTACATACTATTAATAAAAGTAAAGCCCTGATAACTAAAAATTACCAAGGCTTTACTTTTTGTTTTTTTAACATCCTTTGTCGGAGTTGTAAAATAGGAAATTAATTATTTCACACGTTCAACATATTCTCCTGTGCGTGTATCTACCTTTACTTTATCACCTTGGTGCACAAATAATGGCACCTTTATTTCTACTCCAATTTCTGTTGTCGCATATTTCTGTGCGCCAGAAGAAGTATCGCCTTTAACAGCTGGTTCAGCATAAGTAATTTCTAGCTCCACGAAGTTTGGTGCCTGAGCCATAATAGGTTCTTCACTCTCAAAAGAAACTATTACATCCATTCCCTCTTTCAAGAATTTTGCAGACGGACCGAACAATGCCTTAGAAACGTTGAACTGATCAAAAGTAACATTATCCATTACCACAAAATAATCACCTTCTTCATATAGGTATTGAAAATCATTCGTTTCTACACGGCAAATTTCTACTTGCTCATCAGTTCCCAAACGAGCCTCTACAATTTTTCCAGTATTAATATTACGAAATTTACCTAAGTAGAA
The DNA here is from genome assembly GCF_040544395.1 of Pedobacter sp. CG_S7. Lineage (NCBI taxonomy): Bacteria > Pseudomonadati > Bacteroidota > Sphingobacteriia > Sphingobacteriales > Sphingobacteriaceae > Pedobacter > Pedobacter sp. CG_S7. The sequence continues at coordinate 17,381 of NZ_JBEONS010000019.1, forward strand.
TGCCCCACCTTTACCTGGTGTACGGTGTACGAATTCAGTAACTGTAACCAGTTCGCCGTTGTAACGTAAAATATTTCCCACTTTAGTTTCAGATGCCTTTGCCATAAAAATATAATTGTAAAAATTTGATCCCAAAGATAGACGCTTTTTTGTTTATTCATAATTGAATCTTATAAAATAACGCTTTCAGTAGTTCTTTATTTTTGCCATTAAGTGTTATAGCCAAAAATTGAACAGGTTGTCATTGATGTGGTCTTAGGCAAGAGTAAGGAGTATTTAATACCTTAAGAAATCCAATTTCTAAATTAAATTATCTTTAAAAAAGATCATTTAAAGCAGTATCAAGTTTTTTAATGTCATTTTTAAATTCAGCCTGAAAAACTTTGTTTTTAATTGACAAAGAATCACCGAATGTTTTTAATTCAGATTCAAACTCACTATATTTTTGGTTTAATATATTCTTCTCTTTTTTAAGCTTCATTTCCGCGTTATTTAGGTCATTATTTAACCTTTCCCTATCCTTGGCATTTGCCTTTGCAGCCTTTACTCTAAGGACCTGTACCCTTTTTTCCATTACTGCTATTGAGCTGTCTGCATCCTGCTTAAAATTTTTCCATTCGGCAGTTGTTTTTTCTTTAACTTCCTTATTAGATGCATTTACTGCTTCTTTAATGTTAGTTTTCGCATCTTTTGCATGTTGTTGAGACTCTTCCCCACAACTAACAATAAGTGAGGCTATCATCAAGCCTGATACTATTGTATACCCTATTGTTTTTTTCATTATATAAACATTTTTATTAAGCTATGAACTTACTGTTTAATCAATTAATGTGCCTGTAATTTGAAAATTGCTGTCAGTTGGGATATTTATTATAGCTTTAGCTATTCTACCTCATGATAGCTTCATGAATTTTTAAATACAAATTATATTTTAATGAAAACAAAACAAGGGGTTAATAGTAATTTATTGTTAATCATTATAGCTTACCTCGCTTTTATTAGTCTTGGGCTTCCAGATGGGTTACTAGGAATATCCTGGCCATTTATAAGTGGAAAACTCGGTGTACCATTAGACGCTTTAGGTGTTTTATTAATCAGTTTTGTAGCAGGTTATCTTTCTACCAGTACTACAAGTGGTAAAATACTCAGAATTATACCAATAGGATTGCTATTGGCAATAAGTTGCAGTATCACCGGGCTGAGTTTACTGGCATTTGCTTATTCATCGCATTGGTTCCTTGTAATAATTGCTTCTTTCTTTCTTGGTTCTGGTGGCGGAGCAATTGATACTTCTATAAATGTCTTTGCAGCTTCAAGATTTAGTGCCAGTGTAGTTAATTGGCTTCATGCATTCTATGGTATTGGCGCAACTTCAGGGCCTTTTATCATCACATTGATGCTGTTGAATGGTCAGGAATGGTACCATGGGTATATAGCAGTAGGGATCGTTCAAATTTTACTCGCTTTTATTTTTTTAATAACCTTAAAATATTGGAAGACAACTGCTGTGGATGAAGTACCACATCTTTCTGGATCCTATGGCGAAGCTTTTCGGTTGCCTTTAGTTTGGATCAATATTTTCATTTTCTTTTTATATACCGGGCTTGAAATAGGCGTAGGCCAATGGATCTTTACGGTATTAACAGAATCCAGGAGTTTAAGTGCTACTCAAGCCGGACTATGGACAAGTGCTTATTGGGGAAGTTTAACGGCTGGTCGCATTGTTTTTGGATTTGTTCTTACCAGGATTCCAGTTCATAAGGTTATCGTATTTGCATTAATAGGTGTAGTAACCGGAACGTTTTTACTCGCTATAAATCAAAGTCATTTTCTTAACCTTACTGGAATAATATTGATTGGGGTAGCAAATGCTCCAATTTTCCCCTGTCTGATTTCCATTACACCTCTTCAGGTAGGTGTAAAACATTCAGCTAATGTCATAGGATTTTTAATCTCAGCAGCTATGATTGGGGGAGCTATACTTCCCTGGTTTTCTGGGTACTTGACTGTTTATTTCGGTTGGGAAATCATTCCATTAATGTATCTTATTGAAGCTGTTCTTTTATTGACTCTTTATTCGGTTTCAAGGTTACCATTTATAAAAAACAATAAATAACGTGATTGTATGAAAATACTCCATACCGCCGATTGGCACCTCGGAAAAAAACTGGAGCAACAGGAGCGCACAGAAGAACATCAGCAATTTCTAAATTGGCTTATTGATCAACTTAATATTGAAAAAATTGATGTTTTAATAATTGCCGGAGATATTTTTGATACGGGTACACCTTCAAATACTGCTTTACAACAGTATTACCGGTTTTTAAGTAATGTAAAAAACACTTGTTGCAGGGAAGTTATCGTAATTGGCGGTAACCATGACTCAGTAAGCACACTGGATGCACCAAAAGAACTGCTTAAATATTTTAATGTTCATGTAATTGGTGGTGTGCCAGACGTATTTACCGATCAGATTATTGAAATCGCTGATGCTCACGGCAAGCTCGAATTGGTTGTTTGCGCAGTTCCGTTTTTAAGAGATAAGGACATCCGTCTTTCTATTTCTGGAGAGACGAGCGACGAAAGACAGGAGCGCATCAGAGCGGGAATAGGGAATCACTACCATCGTTTCGTTGAGCATGTTACATCACATAAGCTAAATGGTATTCCAGTTATTGCTACAGGTCACCTTTTCGCAGCTGGCGCCAGTACTTCCGATAGTGAAAAAGAAATTCATGTCGGTAACCTTGGACATGTGGGTGGTGATCAGTTCCCTATAGAATTTGATTACATCGCCCTTGGTCACATTCATCGTCCTCAGGTAGTGAATAAAATGGAACATATCCGTTATTCAGGTTCACCAATTCCATTAAGTTTTTCAGAGAACGATGACTTGAAGCAAGTCGTAATCCTTGAATTTATTCATGGGAAATTGACCCAGATGGTAGCTCACGAAATACCTTGCTACAGAAAGTTAATCCGTATAAAGGGCGATCTTGAAAATGTTAAAAGTAAAATCCTGCTGCTGAAAGATTTACAATTGAAATATCCTTCGTGGGTTGAGGTTCAAGTTGTAACTGATGCTACAATAACCGATTTAGAGGAGCAGTTGAGCTTAATTATTCAGAAAAAACCTTTTATTGAAAGGTTTTTTCTAAGACAGGTGAAATTGAAGCCGGTGCAAAATCTTGATCAGCTGGCTGAAGAAGCACTCGCCTTACAAGACCTTGATCCGAAATCTGTATTTATAAAACGCTGTGAGGCTGAATATCCTGATCAGGATTATACCGATCTACTGGAGAGTTTTAATGAGGTGATGGAACAAATGGCACAAAAGGAGCAATAAGGATGAAAATATTAAGTGTTAAGTTTTTAAATATTAACTCTCTTAAAGGGGAGCATGAAATACGTTTTGATCAGCCACCCTTTTCAGATGCTGGATTGTTTGCAATTACTGGTCCTACAGGTTCTGGTAAAACAACTATTTTGGATGCCATCACTGTTGCTTTATATGGAGAAGTTCATCGCCATGAAAAAGATGTAAAAGAAATAATGTCAAGGCATACCGGCGAATGCTATTCGGAGGTGGAGTTTGAAGTTAAGGAGAAAATATACCGTGCCAAATGGTCTGTTGCCAAAGCTAGAAGAAAGCCTGATGGAAAATTCCAATCTGAAAATATGGAACTGGCTGAGGTGGCCACCAATCATATTATTTGTGGTCATCCTCTTACAAAAACAAAGCAAGCTATTGTAGCGCTTTGTGGCTTGGATTATAATCAGTTCTTGAGGTCTGTCATCTTATCCCAAGGTGATTTTACCAAATTTTTAAAAGCTAACGATAACGAACGCAGCGAATTACTCGAAAAAATAACCGATACGGCAGTCTATACTGAGATCTCTAAATTTGTTTTTGAAAAGGAAAAAGTAGAAAAGGATCTTTGGAATAAATATAAAGCAGAGCTATCAGGAGTGGAATTACTTTCTACAGAAACACTAAATATACATACGCAGCGCTTACTTGAGCTGAATAGGGAGCTAGTAACAATTAAAACTCAGCAAGAGTTGGTTACACGTAAAATTCAATGGATTAAAGATTTAGAAAAACTGAAGCATAAAAAGCTGGAAATAACTACAGATCTTGATAAAAAGAAAGAATTATACGATGCTAATAATGTTGGTTTTGGCCGCTTAAAGCAACACCTTAAAGCAATAGTTTTTAAGCCTGAGTTAGTGGCTATAAATCACTTGCAAAAACAGGCTTCAAACTTAGAAATCACTATTGATGCCTTAAATAAACAGCTTCCTTTACTGTCTGCAAATGCTGCATCTGCAAAAGATCATTATGATGCAGCTAAAGTGATTGAGGAGCAGGCACGTTTAAAACTGGATAATACAGAACCTATTCTTGAAAAGGTAATCCTACTGGATGCAGAAATCAATAACCTAAAATTACGGGAGGCTGCAGCAAAAATTAAATTTGAAAAAACAACAAATGCGGTAGTGCTGCTACAAGAATCAAAAATCTCAAAAGCTGGTGTAATGCTAAGGCTAAAACAGGAAATTGAAAATCTTGAAACTTGGTTAAAAGAAAATGACCTGGATAAAGAATTGGAAAAACAACTACTGGTTTTTAAACAACAGCATAAAGCGTTCGAACACGCTAATACCTTAATTAATTCAACTGAAAATGAACAACTAGACTATAAAGAAAAGTTAACAGCAGAAATTAATCTTATAGCAGAAAGCGTTAAGGTTCTTGTACAGCTTGAGGAAGAACTCGCCAACAATCAAGAAACCTATAAAGCATTACATGATAAGTTAGAAGGTTATGAATCTAAAGACATGGATGCGATAACAACTGAATTGGATCAGCTTCCTGCATTAATCAATAATTACGAGAAACAATTTAAATGCGCAAATGAGCTGATCAAATTCAACTCAGCTGAAAAATTACACCATACGCTAATTATTGAACTGCAAGAATCTTTTGAACAGCTAACTAAGGAAATGGAGACTCTAAAGGTTAATAAAGAAGCCGCTGACCTACATTATGTCGATTTAAAAGATGCTGTAGCACTGGAGCAACGTATTCAGAATTATGAAGAAGCAAGGTTTAGTCTGGAACCTCAAAAACCTTGTCCTTTATGCGGTGCATTAGATCATCCTTTTGCTGAATCAGAATATAAAGGGCATTTAACCATCGCCGAGAAAAGAAGAAAAGATCAGGAATTGCATATAAAGGAATTACACGAGTTACTGGTCGATAAAAACGCTGCAGTTAATAAATTTTCCTACGAATTGAATAGTAAAAATCAGGAACTGATTACGCTTCAAACGAATCAGCAGACTTTGGTAAAACAGTTTGAAGAAACAAATCTATTATTTCAGGTGCCTTTAGACATCGAAAAACCGGAAGATATTTTGTCGTTCATCTCTGTGAAAAATGAGCAACAGCGAAAGCTTAAAGCGCTGATCCTGGAATTGAGAACCCTTAAAAATCAAATTGACACTGCCAAAGGTGTGATATCGGCTAAAAGAGAAGCTATTTTAAAGTTAACTACACAAGCGGAGTTGGCCAATCAAAGAGAGATAAATATTAAATCTCATTTGGAACGAGTTGCTGCTGTAATGGAGGAGGCAAAGCAAAACAAAGCTGCTAGCAACAAGCTAATCGACCTGCTGTTGGCCCCTTATCAAATTGATTTTGATTTTCATGCAAGTGAAGAAATAGGAATAAGGCTAACTGAGCGTTGGGAAAAGTATAGTCAATCCTTAAAGGACCATCATAAATTAGTTAATCATTTTACTCAAATTGAAGCAGAATATGGTGGGGTGGTAGAAGCCATAAATGTTAAATCAAAAGATTTAACTGAAGCCAAGGAAGCGTATGATACAGAATTTAATTTACTTCAGCAGAATAAAGCACTTCGTTTTACCGCTTTTGAAGACAGAGATCCTCTACAAATCCGTCTACAGCTAAAAGCCGCCATTGTAACAGCTATCACCTTAAAAGATTCCCTGTTTATTCAGTTACAGGAAAAGGAATCACTCGAGAAAGCTGCAACATTGAGGTTGAATACGGCTATTCCTGAATTGCAGGAACTGCTCGAACAGTTGGCTCAACTTAAACTTTCCCTCACCGAAAAGCTTATAAAAGAAGAGATATTTACCATTGATGGTTTAATTTTGCATTTCTTACCAGAGGCAGAATTCCAGGAGTTATTGAAATTGGAACAAACGATTAATGCTGATATCATAGGACTAAAAAAACTATTGCAAAGAACTTTGTTAGAGGAGGGAATAGAAATAGCAAAAAACTTGTCGATTGAAGTTGAGCAGGAATTAACTGACTTAATGGAAAATTTAGAAACTGGCATGTCTTTATTAAATCAGGAAATCGGCGGACTAAACATCACATTGGCACAAGATGAAAAGTTTAAAATAAAGTATGCTGATTTAACCAGTCAAATAGACCTGCAGAAAAAAGAATTTGAGAAATGGGAGAAGCTTTCTTATCTTATTGGTTCTGCAGATGGCAAAAAATTCAGGCGATTTGCACAGGGATTAACTTTAGCTCGGTTAACAGATTTAGCTAATTGTCATCTATTGAAGTTAAGTGACCGCTATCAGATCTTAACTAGCAAAGAAAACACTTTAGAACTGTTTATTATTGACGGTTATCAGGCAGACGCGGTAAGATCAATGGCATCTTTGTCTGGTGGGGAAAGCTTTTTAGTAAGCCTTGCCCTAGCCCTAGGACTTTCTGATCTGGCTAGCCGTAAAATTCAAATCAATTCTTTGTTTATTGACGAAGGCTTCGGTACTTTGGATGCTGATACTTTAGATTTGGCAATCTCTGCCTTAGAGAGCTTACAGGCTAAAGGCAAGACTATTGGCATTATTTCTCATGTGGAGGCATTGAAAGAACGTATAGGTACACAAATACAAATTACTAAACAACCAGGTGGTTCAAGCAAAATTAACGTGATGAGTTATATGAAGCCTATTCCTTATATTTCTTAATAAGTTCGATTAAGTACCTTTTTTCTGAGTGTAGGGTATTCAAATAAAGAGTTGATTAGCTCCGCAAAAGCCAGAGTAATAGCTAATGCAAAAAATTAAAGAGTTTTATTTCCGATTCCTCAAAATGAAATAGATGCCAACAAATGATGTGATAATGCTACTAAAAAACAAGCAGTTTATGAGGACAACAAAATTACACCAACTACAGGGAAAAGCTTAGCCTCTTCTTTTAAAGGAAAGATTTCTGGTGGAAATGATGAACTTTTTAACGAACATTTTGGTGCAAGGTATGCCAGAAAAGTCGATTGGAAATTAGTTTCTTTAAGTACTGATAGTACCTGGTGCCTATATAACTTAGCCTTCGATCAGAACGAAACAAAGGATGTGGCAAAATCTAATCCTAAAAAGGTGGCTCAATTGGAAAGTTTATGGCAAGTGTGGGCAAAAACGCATCAGGTTTTCCCGAAGCCTAACCAATAATATATCCTTTAATAAAAATAAATTGATTAAAAAAAAAAGGCTCAAATATCCTTCAAGGGTGTTTGAGCCTTTTTTGTTTTAATTAACGATAAGATTCATTTCACAAGCTTGCCATTTAAAAATATAATAACTTAAAATTACATTCCAGTTTCGATTACAGAGCTCTTCAAAACACCCAACTGGAAGGATATTAAAGGTGATAAAAATAAGAATGCCCCAATATTTCCAAACCGATTTCAGGAACTTTAAACAGCAATGTAAACCCTATTGAGTGGTAGGTCGTTGGTAGGTCCTTGCTAGGTCATTGGTAGGTCCTTGCTAGGTCAAAAGACGAACGAAAGACCTAGCAAGGACCTGCCAAGGATAAACTGAAATCCACAGACCTTTATATGAACTGCAGATAAACACTAAATCATGAGAAATCGCTTATTAAATAGGAATGGCTTTTTCAAAAACAGCATGAGTAACTAAGGCATACAACTGGAAACAGAACAGCTAAATCACTTGTTTAAAACAACTGTAAAGTAACTACTTGCTGCGGTCCTGAGGGCGAATGTGCCTTAGTATGGATCTGTGCTCTATGTTTGCTGATCCAGGAGGGATAGTCTTCAGTTTTAATTGATTCTTTTAATAAATCCGAAGCAAATTGCATTAGAGAAATCCTGTTTTCGATAATTTGCCGGTATTTTTGCATTAAATGTTGTGTTTGCTGCTGAAGTTTGTTTTTCGGTTTGATCCTGATGTTTTTTATAACTGGGTTTAAAAGCAGCACCGTTAATTCTTTAGTAAAATAAACCACTGCTGATTCTATTCTGATTTGTAACAACTGCTGCTCTTTAAAACTATTCTTTTGGTGCAATTGATTTACTTGTGTTTTGAAGCGTTCTGCTAAAGTAAGCAGGGCAGCAACTGATTTGTTGAGTTGTGAAAGTAGCATTTTGAATTCTGGGAGATTTGCCTTGACAACCTCAGGATTAGAAATAATAGGCGCTAACCCATCAAGTAAATTATGGAAAGAAAAATAACCTAAAACCAGCTGAAGAATAAACTTCTCCTGTGCAATGACAAGTATTTCTTCCAGTTCATCTTCTTTTGCAGGGTTCATATAATTGATAACCTCTGCGTTTGACCTTAAGCTCTCGGTGCTGATTTTAGACTTTAGAATGAGTCCGTTAAGGGTTCTTACACGACTTAAAGCCACATATACTTGGCCTGCTACAAATGATTTGCCGGCATCTATAATGGCGCTGTCGAAGGTTAAACCCTGACTTTTGTGAATGGTTACCGCCCAGGCTAGTTTAATTGGGTATTGAGAGAGTTCACCAACCTGCTGTTGTATAATAACCTGTTCAGGATCTGTTCTGTATTCAAATGATTGCCAGGAAGTTTTTTCAAGCAGTAAATCATCCTCCTGTGGAAAGGAGATGTAGATTTCGTTCGCATTGATTGATTTGACCTTTCCAATCTTTCCGTTATAGTACTTTCTATTTTCGCCAGTATCATTTTTAATGAACATGACTTGTGCACCTTCCTTAAGTTTTAAGGTCTGCTCTGCCTGAAGGCCAAGTTCCCTGAATTCACCATTTACTTCACCCTCAAAAACGTATTCAACACCCGCAAGTTCATCTAGTTTTTCTTTATTAATGGCGTTGGCTTCTGCATTGTGAGAAGTGATAATGATGGGATTTAATTCCGCTGTGGCACTAAAAAGCGGATCAAATCTTTTATTTAATAACGTTAATCCCTTTTCATTGATTTGATTATTTCTAATGTCGTTCAAAATAGTAATGAATTCTGGTTCGGTTTGCCGGAATACTTTACTCAGCTCAATTTGTAAAAGTGGGTTTCGGCGAATGACAAGGGCTTCAAAAAAATAAGAGGAGGCATAGGCAGTACTTAAAAAAGCCCAGTCTTCTCTTTTTGTCACAGGGGGTAATTGAAAAAGATCTCCAATCAGTAGTATTTGCACGCCACCAAAAGGAGTATTGTTGTTCCTCGTTGAACGAAGAATGGCGTCAATGGCATCTAGTAAATCGCACCGTACCATCGATACCTCATCAATCACCAGTAATTCTAACTCATAAAAAAGGTTTAACTTTTCTCTGCTATAGCTTAGATCAGCAACCAATGATGAAATGGAGGAAATCCCCGATTGCAGGTTTTCCAAACTGATGTCTCCGGGGAAAAAGGAGCGGGGGGGCAGCTGAAAAAAAGAATTAATAGTTGTGCCTTTAGCATTCATTGCGGCCACACCAGTAGGTGCAAGGATCACCATTTTCTTGGAACTGGTTTCCTTGATTCTTTTAAGCAGCGTGGTTTTTCCTGTGCCTGCCTTTCCGGTAAGAAATATATGCTGATTGGTAGAGTCTATGAAAGATATAACCCTGTCAAAAATAGTATAAGAAGAATTGCCATTTCTCATGCCGCAAATTTAATCAATATATTCATTCCACGTTTTACCATTGTTTTTTAATCGCCTCTGAATTCATTAAAATACATTTATTTTTCCTAATGAAATTAATAAGATCATTCTCTTACAGATGTAAGCTTAATAATCATTTTCCATGAATGATTTAAATTTTCAGAGAATAATAAAACAATAGGGTTTTTTTTTATTTTTACATGATAATGTATACTAAACGAATCTTTCATTTTTTCTTATTCCTATTTTTTATTTCTTTTACTAATGGTTTTGCTCAACAAAAATCAGCTGTACCTAAAGCATTAAAAGGGATTATAGATTTGCGTGAAAATTCATTCAAAGATCAAATACCGCTGAATGGTGAATGGGTTTTTTATTGGAAGCAATTTGTTAATCCAAATGAAATTGATCGTAAAGGTAGTGAATTGGTAAATTTTCCATTTAGGTGGACTGATAAGCAGTTGGACGGAAAAGAATTTCCCTCATTTGGTTATGCTACTTATAAGCTTACGGTATTGCTGCCTCCAAATACAGGCCCTTTATGGATGTTAATGCCTGATACTTATTCCGCTTACCGTTTATTGATTAATGATAAACTTGTTGCTTCCAATGGTAAAATCAGCACATCAGAAAAGGGATTTATACCTTATTGGCAAAATAAAGCATTTGATTTGCCTGAAAGAATTGATACACTTAAAATAACCTTGCAAATAGCAAATTTTGTACACAGTAAAGGGGGAATTTCAAATCCTATTTTAATTGGACAGAAGGAGCAACTTGTGGTAAAGAAGCAAGTGACGGATGCCATAGATTTGCTGTTAACAGGTTGTTTGCTAATGGGTGGATTCTTTTTTCTTGGATTGTACCTTGTAGGTAACCGGGATAAAGCCATTTTGTTTTTTGCACTATTCTCAATTCTTTACAGCTATAGGATTATAGGATCCGATAATTATGTTTTACATTCCATTTTCCCTAATATCAACTTTTATATTACGATACGTTTAGAATATATCAGCTTATACCTGGGGATTGGTTTATTTGGCCTTTATACTCGGTATTTATATCCAGAAGATACTCATAAAGTTATACTGTATGTCATATTTTCTGTTTGTTTTTCTTTTGCAATTTTGTCTTTGTTTTTATCCCCATACTATTTTACGCAATTGTTGAAACCCTTTTTATTGGTTACAATTTTTTACATGGTTTATGTGCCTTTTGTCTATATCCTTGCTTATGTTAGAAAGCGGCCAGGTTCTATTTACACATTATTAAGTTCCCTCTCCTTAATGTCGGCCTTTATCATTTCATTATTGCATTACTGGAATTTAACGCCACCCAATCAAGCACTAAGTTTTGCTTGTTACATCAGTTTTTTCTTTCTGCAGTCCTTGATATTGTCGCATAGAGTGTATTCTTCTTTAAAACAGGCAAGAATTCAGGCCGAGCAAGGTTTATTAGCAAAGAGCGAATTTTTAAGTACAATGAGTCATGAGATCCGAACGCCATTAAATGGTGTTATCGGTATGAGCCACTTGTTATTAAAAAATAATCCTCGTCATGACCAGATAGAACAATTGGATGTAATGTTATTTTCAGCAAATAACTTATTGGCAATAGTAAATGATGTTTTAGATTACAGTAAAATTGAAGCAGGAAAAATTTCTTTTGAGCATATTGAAATGGATATTTCAGTTATTGCCAGAAATATTGTAGCCGGTTTACAAAATGCAGCCTCAGACAAAAATATTGGTCTGAAACTGCATGTGGACGAAACGTTAAAGAACAAGGTTATGGGAGACCCCACAAGAATTTCTCAAGTGATTACTAATTTAGTACACAACGCAATAAAATTCACAAAAGTTGGCCTTGTTCAAGTAAATATTAGTGTACGGGAGCAAAGTGAAACAATAGTAAAACTGAATATCGAGGTTAAGGACACAGGTATTGGCATATCTAAAGAAAAACAGAAGCTGATTTTTGAAAGGTTTACACAGGCAGATTCTTCAACTTCAAGAGCTTTTGGTGGTACCGGCCTTGGTTTGGCCATTTCTAAACGAATTTTAGAACTGCAAGAGTCAACTTTATCATTGCGGAGTGAAGAGGGTATAGGCTCTAATTTTTATTTTACGAAAAATTTTGAAAAAAGCATAAAATCACTTCATAAGCAAAACGTTGTAATGGTAGCACAAGTGGATAGTCAAATGCTCGCCAATGTTCCTATTTTATTGGTAGAAGATAACTTGATCAATGTACTTGTTGCGAAAAAATACTTGGAACAATGGGGTGCTACAATTGATACTGCGCACAATGGATTAGAAGCTTTAAATATGCTGAATATTACCAAACATAAACTAATATTAATGGATTTACACATGCCGGTAATGGATGGTTATGAAGCTTCAAGAAGAATGCGTGCAGCTGGAGTTACTTTACCTATTATTGCACTTACTGCAAATTTACCAGAAGAAATAGAAGAATTGATAAAAAATGCAGGTATTAATGATTGTGTAATAAAGCCATTTCTGCCTGATGAATTGTATAGGAAAGTATTGCATTATTTGTAATAGCTATATTGTTCTGATAGTTTGATTTCTTTCGAAAAAAAATATACTCCAATAAAAATAGATTTACTAAAGTGAAAGCTTTAGGTTTTTATTTCGTAATAAAATTGAGCGGTATTACGCAAACGTTTGCGTAAAAATATGCTTTTTTAAAATTCAATTCTAATTTCATATCTATACCTTGGTTCAAAGTTCTAACCATGCCTAATGCTTATGAAGCATAGTTGAATAGCCAAATATTTTTATAAACTAATCAGCAAGATTTAAATTGGATGAAGGCCCCTTCAAACAATGCTACTTTTAACATGAAAATGTTTTTATGTTAAACCACAAGCCTAAATTATGCCCTTTCTATTCGGATCAGGGTTAAAAAATCAAATTAAACGTATGAAAAAAAGAATTACATTATTAATTGCATTCCTTGCTATGAATTTATTTGTTGTCTTTGGACAAGATTTACAGGTAAAGGGAGTTGTAAAGGATGCCCAGGGAGAACCATTACCGGGTGTGTCGGTAAAGTTAAAGGGTACAAAAGTAGGGACGAGTACCGCTATAAATGGATCTTTTGTGCTTTCAGCTCCAGCTACTGGTATTTTGGTTTTTCAAAGTGTTGGTTTCATCGCCAAAGAACAACCGATTAATAATAGTAAAGAGATTACCGTGACCTTAGCGTCAGACAATACTAACCTTAGTGAAATTGTAGTAATTGGGTATGGTTCTGTAAAGAAAAGTGACATTACCGGTTCCGTCTCTTCCATCAGTTCTAAAGACATCAAGGCCACGCCCGCTGCATCTCTTTCACAAGCAATTCAAGGCAGGGCTGCCGGTGTAAGGGTTTCACAATCTTCTAATGCCCCTGGTGGTGGCATGAATATTCGTATCCGAGGAGGTAATTCTATCCAGGGTGGCAATGAGCCCCTGTATGTTGTTGATGGGTATCCTCTTTATAATGAGAATGGGCCAAGTATTAATCCTAATGATATAGAAACAATGGAGATTCTGAAAGATGCTTCTGCTGCTGCTATCTATGGTTCCAGAGGTGCAAATGGGGTAATCATTATCACAACAAAAAGGGGTAAAGCTGGAGCTAGCAAAATACAGTTAGAAACCTATTATGGTACACAATCACTGTTGAAAAAACTTGACCTGTTAGATGCATCTCAATTAGCTACCATGATTAATGAAGGTCTTGCAAATGTAAATCAGGACAATATTGGAAGGACGGGTTTTCCTAAACCTTTAACTTATACCGATGCACAAATTGCTGCTTTTGGTAAGGGTACCGACTGGCAGGACGAGATCTATTCTTCTGCTCCTATTCAAAATTACCAATTGACTTTTACTGGAGGAACAGATAAATCACAATATGCTGTGGCAGGTAATTATTTTGATCAAAAAGGTATTGTTTCTAATTCCGGGTTTAACAGGGGCTCTGTCCGTTTAAATTTAGATCAACAGATTTCAAGTAAGTTCAAATTAAGCAATAGTCTTACGGTAACTAATAGTGAAGCAAATTCTGTTGCCACTGACGGAGATGGCGGCGGCGGGGCAGGTGTTATTTATAGTGCCTTATTTTTCTCCCCAACTATTCCTGTTTATGATGCACAAGGCCAATATACCTTAAATAACAGACCTGGATCAATCCTGATAAGTAATCCTTTAGCTCTTGCTAACGAACGTACAAATATTGATTTAAAGACCCGTTTATTGGGTAATATTTCTGGTGAATATCAAATTATTGATGGCTTAAGCTTTAAAACCATGTTTGGTGCAAATATGGCTTTTAATAAAACAAATTTCTATTTGCCAAGAACTGTTTATGCTGGTTTGGCTAATAATGGTAGGGCAGAAGTGTCTACTTCAAGGTATTTTGAATGGTTAAATGAGAATACTTTGAACTATAAAAAAGTGATTTCTAAGGTACATAGTTTTAACCTGCTAGTAGGATATACCTTTCAAAATGCAGATTATGAAGATGTGCGCGCCAGTGGACAAAATTTTGCCAGCGACATTCTAACTTTTAATAATTTGGGTGCTGCTCAGCAAACTAATACCAGTGGCTCTGGTTCTTACGATTGGAGTCTGCGTTCTTACTTAGGCCGACTAAATTATGATTTGAGCAACAAATACTTGTTCACTTTTTCAGGCAGGTTTGATGGTTCTTCGAGGTTTGGTGATGATAAAAAATATTCCTTCTTCCCATCTGGATCGGTTGCGTGGCGCATATCTAATGAAGCATTTATGAGCAATGTAAAAACTTTAAGTGATTTGAAAATTAGAGCAAGTTATGGGGTTACTGGAAACCAGGAAATTGGCCAATACCAATCATTAGGTGCACTGCAAACGGACAGTTATAACTTCGGAAATGTGATCAATATTGGTTATGCCCCAAGTCGTATTGCTAATCCAAATCTAAAATGGGAGACAACTGCCCAAGTAAATATTGGACTTGATGTTGGACTATTTAAAAACCGTGTAACTTTAACTATTGATTGGTATCAAAAGAAAACCAAAGACCTTTTGTATAATGTGTCTTTGCCAATTACATCAGGTTATTCTACATCCCTGCAAAATATTGGAAAAGTTAAAAATGAAGGTATAGAATTCTCTATTAATACAGTGAATTTAAATGGCGCTTTTCAATGGAATACTAACTTCAATATTTCTTATAACAGGAACGAAATACTTGATTTGGGAGCTGTAACTGGTGATATACCATCTGGGGGAGCAAGTGGACACTTACAGTTAGGAAACTCTGGAATCCTGCGTGTTGGTCAGCCGATTGGTGTTTTTTATGGTTTAGTAACCGATGGCATCTTCCAAAATGCAGCAGAAGTTGCTTCATCTGCACAAAAGACAGCTAAACCAGGAGAAAGAAGGTATAAAGATTTAAATGGTGATGGGGTAATTAATTCTTCAGACCGCGAAATATTGGGGCATGCACAGCCAGATTATACTTTCGGTTTTACAAATAACTTTTCTTACAAAGGTTTTGATTTAGCTGTATTTATTCAGGGTGTGGAAGGTAATAGTATATTTAATTTAAACAGATTTGAACTGGAGTCACTAACTGGTAACAGCAACAATTCTAAAAGCGTGCTTGATAGATGGACACCTACAAATCCAAGCAATACCATTCCACGTGCCAGCTCTGCAGGTTCTCCATACCAGGTTACCAGCAGACAAATTGAAGATGGCTCCTATATCCGTTTAAAAAACATACAATTGGGCTATAATTTCAGTCCGCAATTGCTTAAAAGAATCAAACTTTCCAATGCCAAGATCTACATCAGTGGACAGAATCTTTTAACGAAAACAGAATATTCAGGATATGATCCTGAAGTAAGTCGCTTTGCACAGGACAACTTAAGCCAGGGTACAGATTATGGCAGTTATCCTTCTTCAAAAATGTTTCTGATAGGTGTTAATATTGGTCTATAAAAAAAGTTAATTATGAAATTATTAAAATATATATTGCTCTTGAATTTGTTATGGATGACCTCATGCACCAAGCTGGATGAAAATCCAGATGCATTTATTTCACCGGTAAATTTTTATAAAACTAAAAACGATGCACTTGCAGCTATCACAGCTGTTTATTCACCGGTTCGTTTAAATGGTTTTATAGCACGTAATTATGTGATTCTAGGAGAAATTACCACCGATAATATGTTTCCGCTAAGCATCAGTGCACCGCGAATTGAGCTTGATAACTATGTTCATACCTCACAGAATGGAATCTTGCGTGAAACATGGGATAATTTTTATATTGGAATAACCCGTGCCAATGCTTCAATTAATAAAATTCCTGCTATTAGTATGGAAGAACAGCTTAAAACAAGGCTGGTGGCAGAAGCTAAATTTTTAAGGGCATTTTACTATTTTCACCTAGTGAGGCTTTTTGGCGATCTTCCCATCGTCACTTCAGAAGTGAGTTCATTGGATCAGCTTACTTTTCCAAAACGTGATCCTAAAGCTGAGGTATACAAACAAATTATTGCAGACCTGAAGGATGCAGAGACTATTTTGCCCGTGGCTTATAGCGCTGGAGATCGAGGAAGAGCGACAAGTGGTGCTGCAAAGGCTTTTCTAGCCAGTGTGTACCTTACCTTAAAAAACTATCAGTTGGCTGTTGATAAAGCAAATGAAGTGATAAACTTAGCCGGAGCAGGTTATGGCCTTTGGGATACTTATGGAGAAGTTTATGATATTAAAAATGAATTTGGAAAAGAAGCGATATTTGATGCTCAGTTTATGAGTGGTTCTGGTGGACAAGGAGGGAACTTAATTGCCTTTTTTGCTCAGGAAAATAACAGTGTGGCAGGAAGAGGATTTGGATCTTTCCAACCCACTCCAGAAGTATATGATAGTTATACTGCAAATGATAAACGTAAAGCTGTATTTTTTACCAAAGGTACCGACAACAAATACTATGTAAATAAATGGATCGACTCGGATGCTGTAACAGAAAATCAAAGTGATAATAACTTTCCTCTGATGCGTTTTGCTGAGGTTGTATTGACTTATGCAGAGGCTTATAACGAAGTGAACAGCCCGGTAAATGATAATCCGGCTTATAAAGCGGTGAACAGCATCCGACAAAGAGCAGGACTGACTCCACTACAAAATTTATCTCAAAATGATCTTCGTGATGCAATTTTACAAGAACGCAGGTTAGAATTAGCTTTCGAAGGAAGAAGGTGGTTTGATTTAGTGCGTACAGGGAAACTAGTTTCCACTTTGAGCGCAAAGGGAACAGTAAATATTAAGGAGTACCATAATCTATTTCCTATTCCTCAATTTCATATAGGCGTTAATCCTAATTTAGCTCCTCAAAATCCAGGCTATACACAATAGTACTTTTTTATAAACCTTTAAATTAATAATAAATTGATTATGAATATGAAGCAAATATGGTTACTCGTTTTAATACTTAATATCTCCATTGCAGGTATTGTCAACGCACAACAAAAAGTAATAAAGGATGCTGATTTGTTGAAAATGGCAAAAAAAGAATTGGTAAGTGCTGCCAAACAATACAACTTCCTGAAAACTCAAATCAACCCTGATCAGTTCCCCAAAGCTTATTTTCCTGAAAATGATTCTCTCTCCACAAGCAATTCATCGTGGTGGTGTAGCGGATTTTATCCAGGCTCCTTATTGTATCTGTACGAACAAACAAAAGACGCTTCGCTAAAAAAAGAAGCTGTCCGAATTTTAAAAGTACTGGAAAAAGAGCAGTTCAACAAGAATACTCATGATTTGGGTTTTATGATGTTCTGCAGTTTTGGTAACCTGAACCGTTTAGAACCTAAAGAAGAATATAAACAGGTTTTATTAAATAGTGCAAAATCATTATGTACTCGTTTTGATCCGAAACTGGGCGTTATTAAATCATGGGACTCTAAAAAGCCGGCAGACTTTCTAGTCATAATTGACAACATGATGAACCTGGAGCTTTTGTTTTGGGCTACAAAAGTTACAGGTGATTCAAGCTATTATCATATTGCCGTTAAGCATGCTGATAATACCATTAAAAATCATTACAGACCTGATTATAGTTCTTATCACGTGGTCAACTATAGTAAGGATATGCCCGGAGAAGTGCAACGTAGACATACTGCGCAGGGCTATGCTGATGAATCTGCTTGGGCAAGGGGACAAGCATGGGGTTTATATGGTTTTACATTGATGTATCGGGCTACAAAAGATGAAAAATACCTGAACCAAGCGAATAAGATTTCTGATTTTATTTTAAATCACCCAAATTTTCCGCAGGATAAAATAGCTTATTGGGATTTCAATGCACCGAATATACCTGACGCAAAAAGGGATGTATCTGCTGCTGCTATTATGGCTTCTGCTTGGCTTGAACTGGCTGATTATACAAACCCTGAAGATGCTAAGAAATACCTGAATAATGCAAAAGAAATTCTCGTGACTTTAAGTACAGATAAATACAAAGCAAAACCGGGCACTTATGGTGGATTTATATTGAAGCATAGTGTTGGTCATTTACCTGCTCATTCTGAAGTCGATGTGGCTATATCTTATGCAGATTATTATTACATTGAAGCATTGTCAAGGTTAGTGAGTAAGATTTAAATCATCTTTTTTTAAATCAATTTAATTATCCTTCCCCAATCTTAATTAAATAACCTGAACTATAAAACCCTAATGATCTTTAAAGATTTATTAGGGTTTTATAGTTTTGGTATTAGCCTAATCTTTTAAGATGGATCACATCAGCAATTAAAATTGCGTTTCATTATGTTAAAATTGTTAGGATAAGAATTTGAGTAGTGCCTTTCGATTACGAGCAGAACTGAAGTGCCAGAATATTTTCTTAACAAAGAACACCAATCAATTATTATATTTGAAAGAAATAAACTTTTATTTTCAATTCCATTAGTTTACTACCATATATAATGTTTGAACATAAGTGAGTAAAAAGCTGATTTGGTTTTTTATTTTGAATAGTACTAAGGTGTATTAAATATTTATATAATAATGAAAAAAAATAATTTAACAGGGATTAGAGAGATAGCTAGATTAGCAAATGTATCTATTGGTACTGTTGATCGAGTCATAAATAACAGGATTGGTGTTTCTCCGGAAACTAAAAAGAATGTTTTGGCTATAATGAAAGACCTTGATTACCAGCCTAATATTTTAGCAAGAAGACTTGCTTCTAAAAAGTTATTAAAATTTGCAATTTTGATTCCTTCCTTCTCTCAGGAAACTGATTTCTGGAAAGCCCCACTAAAGGGGATTGACCTTGCCGAATCTGAAATTAAACAATATGGTATTACTATTGAAAAATATTTTTTTGATCAAAATGATAAAAATTCCTTTATAAAACAAAGTGAAAAAATACTTAAAAGTAATTTTGATGGCATTTTAATTGCCCCAATTTTTGTGGATGAGTCATTAAAGTTTTCTAAATCTTGTAATCTGCTACAAATACCATGTGTTTTTATCAATTCTGATATACCCAATGAGTCCAGGCTAAGTTATATTGGACCTGATTTATTCCATAGTGGTTATTTAGGTGCACAATTGATGAATTATGTAGCAGAAGAAGCTGGTAAAATTTTAATAATTAATATTTCTAAAGAGATTAATAATTACCATCACCTTTTGAGAAAGGAAGATGGCTTTAGGGCCTATTTTGAAAATAATAACAAAAGAAATCAGGTCATAAAAACTGATATTACGCAGACTGATTTTAATGCTGTTTCAGCTGATCTTACTAAAGTCCTTGCAACACATGGCGACATTAAGGGTATTTTTGTAACAAATTCAAGGGTTTTTTCTGTTGCGGAGTTCCTGGAGAAATCTGGCAATGAAAATATAGCATTAGTGGGTTATGACTTTTTAAATGCGAGTATTGAATACCTTAAAAAGGGAACCATAGATTTTTTAGTTTGCCAGCAGCCTCAGGAGCAAGGTTACAAAGGTATAATGACATTATATCAAAATCTTGTATTAAATATACCTGTTGAAAGCACTTATTTTATGCCAATAGATATTATTACGAAAGAAAATTATCTATTCTATCGAAATTAATTCAGTATGCATTCATTTTTGATAGGAGTTGAACTTATAAATATATAAATAGGAGTCAACCTATTATTATGCTGCATTAGCATAACATAAGGGCTTTTTTAATCTTTTATAATTTGATATTCGCCTTAAAAAAGAGGTAATTCCTTTTTTATCACCCGATTCAAATTTAAATTCAAAACAACCATTAGCAAGTTTTTTACTTAATTGCAAAATAAATTGTTTTTTGTACAAATAATAGTATATTCGTGTACGTTCACGACGATAGTGTTATTAACTGCAACTTTAGGTGAAAATAATTTTAGTAGTTCTTTATTAATACTTTTACGTGTACGTAAACGCTTTACTTTTATATGCTTATAAATATATAAATAATACCTATGTCTGGTAAAATAATTAAAACTAAAAACGTAGTGCATTCGGGTTCTTTAAATAAAAGACAGACACTTATATCTATGATGATTTTAAGCGGATTGTTTTTTGTCTTCGGATTTATAACATGGGTTAACGCGATTTTGATTCCATATTTTAAAATAGCTTGTGAACTCACCAATTTTCAATCCTATTTAGTTGCCTTCGCTTTCTATATTTCCTATTTTGTAATGTCTATTCCTTCCTCCTTTTTACTTAAATCAGTTGGCTTCAAAAAGGGGATAATGTTAGGGCTTTGGATCATGGCAATAGGAGTATTTATTTTTATTCCTGCAGCATTAACAAGAACGTACGAGATTTTTTTAATTGGGTTATTTACTATTGGTTCTGGATTGGCCATATTACAGACCGCTGCTAATCCCTATGTAACTATATTGGGTCCCCAGGAAAAGGCAGCAAGTCGCATTAGCATAATGGGAATATGTAATAAATCAGCTGGAATTATAGCTCCTTTAATTTTTGCCTCTGTAATATTTAGGGTTACAGACAGTGATTTACTAAATCAATTGCCTTCCATGGGCTTAGTCGAAAAAAGTGAAGTATTGAATGAACTTATTAGAAGAGTAATTTATCCTTATGCTATCCTTGGTCTGGTGTTAACTGGACTTGGCGTTTTTATTCGTTTCTCTCCATTACCTGAAATTGATACAGAGGTAGAAAGTGATGAACTTTCTACCATTAATGCAGATAAAAAGAATTTATTCGATTTTCCATACCTCATATTAGGCGTCTTAGCCATTTTTTTTCATGTAGGTACCCAGGTTATTGCCATTGATACTATAATAGGTTATGCAAATTCTATGGGGATACAGATTATGGAAGCAAAAGTTTTTCCTTCTTATACCTTATTTACTACTATAATCGGGTATGCATTAGGTATTATGGTTATTCCTAAATACATTTCTCAAGTAAATGTTTTCCGAATCTGCACAGTTTTAGGTGCTGTATTAACATTATTAATCATCTATTCTCATGGTACCTATTTTATTCTTGGCCATAAAGCAGACATATCCATTTGGTTTATTGTATTACTTGGAACGGCTAATTCATTAGTGTGGGCCGGTATATGGCCATTGGCTTTAAATAATTTGGGTCGATTTACCAAAGTCGGTGCTTCTATGCTCATCATGGCCCTTAGTGGAAGTGCTATTTTCCCTCTAATATATGGTCATTTCGCTGATCTATATAATGTAAGAAGTGCTTACTGGATTTTGTTTCCTTGCTATCTATACCTGATATTTTATGCCTTTTATGGCCATAAAATTAAATCATGGTTACCATTGGTTAAAAAAGTTTCCCTAAAAACTGAGCTCGTTTAGCATTACTGCAAATGTTTTCTATATATCTGATTATAAATACATAAAATAAAATCAATCAAAAATAAACCAAACTCAAACTTAACTAAATTAAAATGACATGAACTGAAATTTTACCCAGCATTTATTGGGGTAATAAATGCACAAGTGCATCTTTCTGAAACCCTATTTTTTTAATCAGGTAGCCAAATCCCTGGATCAATAATAATAATTCAATTTTTAAACGCAAAAAAATGAAAAAAATGCAATTAACAAGTAATTCTTCTTTTTTTGGCTTTTACAAGATTCTTAAGCCAAAGCATACTTTTTTTATTGCTTGTGCTTTATTTATCTCTTCTAATGCGATTGCAAATAACGGGTCAATTGAAAAAAATGATTTGAACACAGCAGACGATGAAGTAAATCAGCCATCAAGACTACAAAACCAAACATATTTTAGTAAATCATTAAATTCTTCCAATTTAGGAACCACCAAAAAGGATATAAATGTTAAAGGATCTGTAAAAGATGAAGGAGGTATTTTTATATCAGGGGTTACTGTTACCGTTATCGGAACTAATCTTCGTACAGTTACTGATGCTAATGGAGCATTCCAGATCGTAGCACCTGAAGGAGCTACCTTGCGCTTTACCTATGTAGGTTATCTCACACACAACCTAACTGTAGCTAACAATGCTAAGTTTGATGTTGTAATGAAAACAGATGAAGCTAAATACCAGCTTAATGAAGTGGTTTTAGTGGGCTATGGAACACAAAAGCGTTCAGATATTACAGGTTCAGTTACTTCAGTACCTAAAGAAAGATTATCTCAATTGCCAGTTACCAACGTACTTCAGGCAATTGAAGGAACGACTGCAGGATTAAGTGTTTCACAAAGATCTTCAGTTCCTGGAAGCTCTGCAGCAGTATTAATTAGGGGGGTAAATTCAATTAATGCTAATACTTCTCCACTGACAGTAATTGATGGAGTACCATTCAGTAACATGGGTGGGTCGATGAATGACATTAACCCAAATGATATTGCTTCAATTGAGATTTTGAAAGATGCATCCGCAGTTGCCATTTATGGTACCCGCGGTTCTAGTGGGGTGATTCTCATTACGACTAAAAGAGGTAAAACTGGCGAACCCACAATTCGCTATAGTGGTTATGGAGGTCCTGAATTTCAAAATAAAACATTAACTCCTTTAAGTCCAAAGGATTATATTCAAAAATATTTGGATTTTTCTAAACAAAGAAATGTAACGCCTAATAACCCTCCAGTGCCTAATCAATATGAAGCTGAAAATTATAATGCAGGGAAAACAACAGATTGGCTGAAAGAAATTTCTCAGCAAGGTGTAATTCAAGACCATAATTTAAGTATATCAGGCGGAAGTGAAAAGATAAAGTATTTCGTATCTGGAGCTTACCAAAAGCAAAAAGGTGTTTTGAAAGGTTATCAATTTAATCGTGGTTCTTTTAGATCGAATTTGGATGCTAAAGTTACTAGTTGGTTAACTGCAGGAACATCCATATTTTTTTCTAACAATAATACCGATGGTGGAACAGTAAATTATAGCAATGCGCTGCAAATGAGTCCTTATGGCAGATTGTACGAGCCAAATGGTACCTACACTATTTTCCCAATGTATTCAGAGACGAATTTTAGAAGTCCGTTGCTTGGCTTAAATTTAGATGTAATTAACCGTGATAAAAATCTTAACGGAATATTCTATGCCGAAGTTAAACCGCTATTTTTAAAAGGTTTAAAGTATCGGGTAAATGCTAATTATGCTTTTATGCCTACGCGTTATGACTCTTATAGTGGAGTAAATGCAGGAAATACGCTTGGTGGAACGGCTACAATAAATAAAACAGAAACGAACAGCTGGATTGTGGAGAATCTTCTTTCTTATGAGAAAGATTGGAAAGACCACCATATAGACTTCACTGCCTTATATAGTGCACAGGAAAAAAAGTATAATGCGACGGGTATGGTAGGCAGCACATTTGTTAACGATGATTTATCTTTCAATAATATTGGAGCAGCAGGAGTAGTACAAGCCAGTTCTTTTTTCAGTAGAGAGTCATTGATTTCTCAAATGGGACGTGTAAACTATTCTTATAAAAGTAAATACCTGATTACTGGAACCACCAGGCGAGATGGTTATTCTGCTTTTGGTTCAGGTACTAATAAATATGGTATATTTCCATCAATAGCAGTTGGGTGGAATATTTCTAGTGAGAATTTCTTGAAAAATGTTAAACAAATTGATAACATTAAACTTCGGGCTTCTTATGGTACATCAGGTAACCAAGCTGTAGGTGTTTACCAAACATTAACTACTCAAGGTATTACCAAATACATCTATAATAGTGTTACAGCGGTAGGTTTGGTGTCCAGTTCACTCAATTCAAATGGTGTTTTAGGTAATATTAATTTAAATTGGGAGAGTACAACCGGTACAAATTTGGCCGTAGATTATTCCTTATTTGATAGTAGAGTGAGCGGTACGCTGGAGGTTTACAAATCTAAAACGAAAGATGTATTGTTGAGACGTAAAATCCCTGCAATCACTGGCTATCCAAGTATATTTGATAACCTTGGAAGCGTAGAAAACAAGGGTATTGAACTTACACTGCATACTATTAACATTAGAAAAGACAATTTTACCTGGTCAAGTAATTTTAATTACTCGGCTACCCGTAATAAAATCACTTCACTTTACGGTAATAACCAAGATGATATTGGTAATAAATGGTTTATTGGAAAACCTTTATTTGCTATTTTCGACTATCAATTAGCAGGAGTTTGGCAAGAAGGGGAAGATGCTTCACAAGTTGATCCAGGTGCGCTGCCAGGAAGTTTGAAATTTGTTGACATCAACAATGATAAGAAAATTACGGAAGCAGATAAAGTTTATCAGGGTACAAGTTTGCCAAAGTGGGTAGGGGGAATGATCAATAATTTCAAATACAAAAATTATAGTCTAAGCATATTCCTGCAAACCTCACAAGGATCTATGATTAACAACCCCTTGTTGAACTTGCAGAGTTATGGTGGCCGTGTAAATATTCCTAAGGAGGTGAGTTACTGGACAGCTGAAAATAAAAACAACCTACAGCCATCTTTAACTTATACCAATCCAAGATTATATGCCTACCCAGTAAAACAAAATTATACCAGGGTAAAAGACATCACCTTCAGTTATAATTTACCGGCTGCTTCAGCAGAAAAATTAAAAATTGGGAGTTTAACTGCATTTGTGAGTGGTCGTAATATTTACACTTTTACTAACTGGGTTGGTCTTGATCCTGAATTAAGTGTAAACGGTAATCAGGCTGGTTCTGCTAATGCTCCGCTTAGCTATGGAATTTATCCTTTGGTATCAAGTTTTGTAATTGGTTTAAATGTTACTCTACGTTAAAAATTAAAAATCATGAAAAAGATTATTCTTTTATTGCTTATTACTTCAGTTTCATTCGGTTTCTATTCTTGTAAGAAAAGTTTCCTTGATGAAAAGTCTGACTCTGCTTACTCACCCGAAAGTACATTTAAAAACGTAGCAGGGCTGGAAGCTGGAATTGCAGGTTTGCAGGCTTCCGTTAGAGAACAATATACCATGCAGGTTACGCAGTCTTTACTAGCTGTTTTTCAAGTTGGAACTGATGTGGCTTTAAATGGCCTTGATGCTGGAGAAGCAGCTCCATTTCATAATTACTCCCTGCTAAACTCTCAAAATCCTGCGGCTGTATCTTATTGGACTTGGGCTTATAAAGTAATTACCAATTCAAACCAGATTATAAAAGGTGCTTCAGACAGTTCGGCTGTTCTTACAGGCGTACAACGCAATCTTTATTTAGGTGAGGCAAAATTTTATAGAGCTTATGCCTATAACTTCCTTGTTACCTTATGGGGGCCGGTTCCGTTAGTTGATCAACCCTTAGATAAGCCAAAAACAGATTTCACCCGTGCCACACTAGAAAGTTTAAATACTTTTATTAACAACGACCTTCTATTTGCTGCTGCAAATCTTCCAGCGGTAGATGCAGTTTCAAAACCAGGAAGAATAAGTAAAGAAGCAGCAAATCAATTGCTTGCTGAGGTCTACCTGCGACAAGGGAAAAATGATCTTGCAGAAGCACAATGTATGAATGTGATCAACAGTAAGAAGTTCTCTATGATAACTGCCAGGTATGGTGTTAAGAAAGCACTTTCAGGAGATGCTTTCTCTGATATGTTTATTTATGGTAATCAACGTCGCAGACAGGGAAATACGGAAGCCATTTGGGTTCAGGAACTGGAATTTAACATTCCAGGTGGTTCTTCAAGTTTAGATCAGCACAGAAGAGTTTGGGTACCCTATTATTCCAATGTTAAAGGTTTGTTGGTTGCTGATTCTTTAGGTGGCCGTGGTATTGGTCGCCTTCGCTTAAGTCCTTGGGTAATCAATAACTTATATAAAGCTAATGATATGCGTAATTCAAAGTACAATATTTACCGTACATTCTATTACAATGACCCTTCAAATGCTAAATTTGGGCAAAAAGTTATTCCAGTTCCAGCCGATACATTGTATAGTATAGTTCCCTTTACTACCAAATGGAATCATTTTATTGCTACAGATCCAACGGGTAACGGTGCTTATAAAGATTTGATTACCATGCGTTTAGGCGAAACCTATCTTTTACTCGCTGAGGCACAGTTTAAGCAGAATAAATTACCTGAGGCAGCCATAAGTATCAATGTTTTGAGAACCCGTGCAAATGCTGCACAGGTAAGCGGATCAGATATAACGCTTGATTTTATTTTGGATGAGCGGGTAAGAGAGTTAATTGGGGAAGAAAACCGCAGAATGACATTGGTACGAACGGGTACACTGGTAGATAGGTTGAAGAAATTAAATTTCCCTCAAAATTCTACTGTTCAAGCTTTCAATCAACTTTTACCTATACCTCAAACAGAAATTGATTTGAATAAGGATGCAAAACTGGAACAAAATCCAGGGTATTAATACTTATTATAACATGAAGAATGCCTCGCATTTTTGCGAGGCATTCTTCATGTTTCTTTAACCATAAAAACAAATTTCACTCTTTTTACTTCATCAAAAATGTATATACCATTATTAGATTCCATTTCCCGAAGTTCTGCTATCAAAGAGGTATCAGCGCTAATGGATAAGCAACCTAAGAATGAGCTCAATCATCAACCCTGGCCTGAGTTTAAAAGCAATAGTAAAACCAGCTTCGCAATTTCACATTCTGGAGATGCCATTTTCTTAAAGTATTTTGTGAAAGAAGATGTCATAAAAATAGTAATGCATAAAACTAATGACCAGGTTTATAAAGACAATTGCGTGGAGTTCTTTATTGCTTTTGGATTAGAAAAGGAATATTACAATATAGAACTCAACTGTTTAGGCGTATGCGCCATGGCTTATGGTGAAAGTAGAATAAATAGAAATATTTTGTCTGAAGAATTAATTAATAAAATTCAGACAAGTATCATCATTGAAACTGCAACGCCCAATAGTGCTACGAAATTTGAATGGGAGATCACACTTTTAATCCCGATAGAAGTATTTGGGTTCAGTAATATAAGAACTTTTAGTGGCCAAAATGGTAAAGGTAATTTTTTTAAATGTGGTGATGATTTACCGGAACCACATTTTTTAAGCTGGAAAAATATTAATGCAAAGACACCAAATTTTCACCTGCCCGAATTTTTTGGCGCATTAGAATTTGGTTAATCAAGCTTCATCATAAAAATAAAACTTTATACTAATATAAAAATAAGCCAAGCTAACCTTTTGAAATTATTATCGAAAGATCATTAAGAATAGATACTGGTGAATTAAATCAAAGAAATTTTAAAACAAAAAACATGATACATCAAAAAAAAATAATATTAATTATGCTGATTTTTTTACAATCTGTAGCCGTATTTGCTAAAGATTATAAAGCATCTCTATTTAATATTAAATCAGACGGATCTACTATGAATACAAGATCAATTCAATTTGGTATTGATTATATCAGTAAAAATGGTGGTGGAAGATTGGTTTTTTATGTAGGAAGATATTTAACAGGATCTATTCACCTCAAATCTAATGTAACCCTACAGCTAGAGGAAGGAGCTGTACTTTTAGGTTCTACCAACCCTTTTGACTATGATAGGATAGGTAATACAGCCCTCATACATGCAAGAAATGTTGATAATGTAGGGATCACAGGTAAAGGTATGATTGATGGCCAGGGCAGAATGCTTGCTAATAATAGCATTCAGAATGTGCACATGGGGGTTTTGGAAGATGGTTTAAAATATGACCGTACCAGAGAATCAATACGACCAATGATCATTTATTTCCATACTAGTACCAACGTTAATATTAAGGAAATTACTTTAAAAAACTCTGCCTGTTGGTTACAAACTTATGAACGGTGCAAAAACCTGGTAATAGATGGGATAACCGTAGACAATGTCGCTTTTTGGAATAGTGATGGGATTGATATTGTTGATTGTGATAATGTTGTGATCACTAACAATAACATTGATGCGGCTGATGATGGCATCTGCCTTAAATCTCATGATGAGAAATTTTATTGCAACAATATTCTGATAGAAAATAACATTGTTCGTACAAGTGCTAACGGTATAAAGTTAGGTACAGCAGGGAAAGGTGGTTTTAAGAATATTAAGGTTATTAATAATACCGTTTATAATACTTACCGTTCTGCTATTGCATTGCAAAGTGTTGATGGTGGATTTTTAGAAGATATTTTAATTGATGGATTAAAAAGTACCAACACTGGTAATGTAATTTTCTTGAGAATAGGAGAAAGAGTGCCCGGAAAAAAATCAACCATGCAACGAATCAATATCAAAAATATAGTGGCGGATGTTCCATTTGAAAAAGCCGATGCTGGTTATGATTACGAAGGTCCGATAGAAGATATGCCAAGAAATATCTCACCAATAATAATTGCTGGCCTACCGGGTCAATATATTAATGATGTGTCTTTTTCAAATTTTGAAATTAGCTACCCTGGTCGTGGTAACAAGTTTATAGCTTTTGTTTCTTTAGATAATTTAGACAGTATCCCAGAACTACCTGAAAATTACCCTGAATTCTCTATGTTTAAAGAAGTTCCAGCCTGGGGTATCTATGTAAGGCATGCAAAAAACATCAACTTTTCAAATATCAAATTAAAGGCAGAAAAAAAGGATTACAGATTGCCTATTGTGATGGATGATGTTCATGGTGCTGAACTTAAGAAAGTTACTTTTGAGCAAATAGGGCAAAAGAAATTAATACATACTAACAAATCTACCAACGTAACAGTCCATTAGTATATAAACTTTTCCTTTCCTTTAGGAAGGGGTAGTTTAACTATTTTTAATAAACTCATTTTTTATGGATCACCATAAATAGCGTTATATTCGAAATTATTATGGTTTTAAATGAGATGAATAGTATTTTTATTAAAAAATTAAGTTTATTAAGCATTGTATTCTTCACTTTTTTTAATGCTTTTAGTCAAGATGAATTTAAGCTTATTGAGGCTAAAATTAATCAGCATTTAAAAGCTGAGATGGAGGCAAATAAGCTGAGTCAATTTATAACTCTAAATAGTTCTTCACAGCAGCTCGATGGGAGTTGGAAAGACATCAGTTATGAATCTAAAGTAGAAACCGGATGGCAGCCACTGTTACATTTAAACCGGATTAAATATTTCGCCTTAGGTTTTGTAACCGAAGGGAATAAATATTATGGTAACCAATTGCTTTTAGAGAACCTTATTAAAGGACTAGAGTTTTGGTATGGCAAAAACCCAATAAGTAACAATTGGTTTCAAAATGAAATTGCATCACCTACGGCTTTGGGTGAAATACTAATTTTGTTAAATAAGGATAAAATGCTTCTTCCTAAAGCTTTACAAGATTCTTTATTAGAAAGAATGAAGCAAGGAAATATTTTAAAGGCTGTTGGAGCTAATAAATTAGATATTGCTACTCATTTTATATACCGGGCCTGTATTACAAAAGATCAAAATTTAATGTCTTTAGCTGTAGGCGAGGCTTTTAAACCCATTTCCTATACAAGCAAGGAGGGGTTGCAATACGATAATTCTTATTTACAACATTCAGCTCAACTACAAATAGCTAGTTATGGTCAGGTATTTTTAATTGGCGAATATAAACTCGCCTCCTGGTTACAGGGTACAGGCTACGGATTGTCAGCAGATAAATTGCAAATCCTGGATAACTATTTGATAAACACTTATTTACAAACGATCCGTGGCCGTTACATAGATTTTAACACGGAAGGGAGAGGGATATCTAGAAATGATATTTTAGATAAAATGGAGATTACTGAAAGCGGGACTAAAAAAACTTTATTAGCTATGGCTAAATCAGTGAGTCCAGAAAATTCGGCATTGTTTAACGCAGCACAGGAACGTATTTCTCAAAAGCAAGCGCCATCTTTTAATATTTCACCTTTACATACTCAATTTTGGAAGGGAGATTATACCCTTCACATCAGACCTGGCTATTCTTTTAATGTTCGAACTGTATCAAAACGAACCATTAGAACAGAAGTAGGTAATAAAGAAAATTTACTTGGTAAGTTTTTACCAGATGGTTCAACAAACATTCAACGAAGCGGAGCAGAATATTATAATATCATGCCAATTTGGGAATGGGATAAAATACCTGGCATTACGAGCAGGGATTATAAAAAAGAGCAGCCCTTTACCATTGAATGGGGTGAAAGAGGAATAAGTCGTTTTGTTGGTGGGGTGTCTGATGGCGTTTATGGTACTTCTGTTTATGATTTAAATTATAATGAAGTTGCAGCTAAAAAAGCCTGGTTTTATTTTGATAAACAAGTGGTTTGTCTGGGTGCGGAGATCAATAGTTATGCCCTCGAAAATATAGTGACTACCATTAATCAAAGTTGGAAAAACGGCAATGTTAAAGGTTATGCAGCAGGTAAAATCATTAATTTTAAGGCTAAACATGATAGCAGCAGTCCAACGTGGATATGGCACGACAGCATAGGCTATTATTTTCCTAATCCAAGTAAACTGGAAATTAGTAAACGCACGCAAAAAGGGAGCTGGTCATTGATAAACGGCAAAGGGTCTAAGAAGAAAATTAAAGGACAGGTTTTTAAAATGTGGTTTGATCATGGTTTCGATCCTATAAATGAAACTTATGCTTACGTTGTAAAGCCTGGCGTAAGTGAAGCAGATATGAAAAGTCAGCCTCAAACTGAAATAAAAATACTTGCCAATAACAGTAGTATGCAAGCAGTTAAAAATGAGGATTTAAAAATGATACAGGTAGTGTTTTATGAGGCTGGCACATTGACTGATCCAAACCTTTCCATTACCGTCGACCAACCATGTGTTGTGCTGTTGAGGGCCATTGAAAGTGAAAAGCCAATCATTTATTTGGCAGATCCTACTCAAAAGTTAAAATCTATTCAGATTGCAATCCAACCAGCGTTAAGTAAGGTGGAGCATATAAAGGTCATAGATCTTCCAATCGGAGATTTTGCCGGTTCTACTGTGAGTTATGAAATAAAGTAATAAAATAGCTCAGGTAATCAAATGAATTTTTGAGGAGTTTAATGATAAATGCAATAATTATGATTTTCTGTTGGTACATTTAGGCATCCTTTAATAGGTATAACTTGTACCATAAGGCTATCTAAGCATAAAGTTTGCTTAGGAAAGCCAACCAAACGTAACCTAACCACTTGTATTTGAACCATGCTTTATTCTTGCCGACAGCATTTAAAAAAATCCTTTTACCTAATCCTCCTTCATTGTTTGTTTAATTTAGGTGCTAGCGCACAAAAAGAGAATGCAGCATACAAATACCATATTCGCCGTACAAACTCGGCAATTACCGTTGATGGGTTAATGAATGAACAGGCCTGGCTGCAGACCGATTCAGCAAATAATTTCCATATGGTTTTACCGATGGATACCAGTTTAGCCAAAGTACGTACGACAGTACGTATGACTTATGATGACAATAATTTCTACATATTGGCTATCTGTTACACAACTGTTCCGGGCCCATATATGGTAGAATCACTCAAACGGGATTTTAATTTTGGAAAGAATGATAACTTCATATTTTTTATTGACCCTTTTGATGCGCGTACTGATGGCTTTACATTTGGTAGCAACGCAGCGGGTGCACAATGGGACGGTAGCATGTATGAAGGCGCGAAGGTAGATTTGAACTGGGACAACAAATGGGAGTCTTCTGTTAAGAATTATCCCGATAAATGGGTTTTTGAAGCGGCCATTCCCTTTAAAA
Organism: Pedobacter sp. CG_S7; assembly: GCF_040544395.1. Taxonomy (NCBI): domain Bacteria; kingdom Pseudomonadati; phylum Bacteroidota; class Sphingobacteriia; order Sphingobacteriales; family Sphingobacteriaceae; genus Pedobacter; species Pedobacter sp. CG_S7. The sequence goes on from NZ_JBEONS010000019.1 coordinate 49,505, forward strand.
GTATCCGTTATAAAAAAGGAATCAAAGAATGGGGCATCAACTTTAGTAGAAATGACCTTAAAGCCCGGGAGAAATCGAGTTGGGCACCAGTTCCGCGTCAATTTCCAACGGCTTCGCTTGCTTATACGGGAACAATGATTTGGGAAGAGGAGCCACCTGCCTCAACAAGCAATATTTCTGTTATTCCATATTTGCTTACAGGCATTTCAAAAGATTACCAAAACAAAAAGCCAACAGCCTACCATCACGCAATAGGGGGGGATGTTAAGGTTTCACTAACGCCATCGATAAACCTTGATGTTACGGTTAATCCAGATTTTTCACAAGTAGAAGTGGACCAGCAAGTGATTAACCTGAACCGTTATGAATTATTTTTCCCTGAGAAACGCCAGTTTTTTCTAGAGAACGGCGATATATTCTCCAACTTTGGATATGCTGAAATAAGGCCTTTTTTTTCCCGCCGTATCGGACTCAATCAACCTATTAATTTTGGTGCAAGACTTACTGGTAAACTGAATAAAGATTGGCGCATTGGAATTATGGATGTTCAAACAGGAGATTCTGATGAAAATGACATTGCTGCTGGCAATTATGGCATGCTTACGCTGCAACGAAGGTTATTGGGTAGGTCAAACATTGGTTTCTTATTTGTTAATAAACAGGTTACTGGTGCTGTTTCTACAGCAGCAGGAAAAGCTGAAAGTTATAACAGGAATGTGGGTATGGAGTTTAACTTGGCATCATCAAGCAATGCTTGGACAGGGAAATTGTTAGGATTGAAGTCATTTACACCAGGCCTTACAGGTCGTGATTTTGTGCTTGCTAGCCATTTACAGTACGTGAGTAAATCCTTCACTTTATACCTGCAAGAGGAGTATGTCGGCAAAAATTATCATGCTGCAGCAGGCTACCTACCACGCGCTGGGCATATTAAGATAAGTCCTAAATTGTTGTATACCTTTTTTCCAAAAAAAGGTGTTCTACTGAGTAAAGGTATACAGTTTACTTCTAATTATTATTTAAATGAAAGCTTTAACCGCACCGATAATGAAAGCGTTTTATCTTACTCAATGACTTTCCGTAACCAGAGTACAATCATTATCTCGGGAATTAACGAGGATGTGAAGCTGCTGCTACCTTTTGACCCCACCAATTCAGGGAAAGAAAGTCTCGCTATTGGCAGTCGCCACCGGTATAATACGCTTAATTTACAGATCGTATCAAAACAACAAAACTTATTTACTTACCTGCTGGAGGGTACCTATGGCGGGTACTACGACAAAGGGAAACGTATAAGTCTTTCGGGTCAAATCGGTTATCGCTTTCAACCCTATGTAAACATTGCTATCAATGGCTCTTATCAGGATTTGCGTTTGCCAGCACCTTATGGCAATACCAGGTTCACCCTGTTTGGTCCAAAGATGGATGTAACCTTATCTAACAAATTGTATTTTACGGGCTATATGCAGTATAATGAACAGCTCAAGAATAGGAATATTTACACGCGTTTTCAATGGCGCTATAAACCTGCTTCAGACTTCTTTATCGTTTATGGAGATAATTCACAGCCATCCCCTTATACTGTTAAAAACCGCCAGCTGACCATAAAGTGGACTTACTGGTGGAACATCTAATTAAAACAGAGACGGATAATAATCATTTCTAACACAGTATTTACGCAATGTTCTATTGTATGAACATTGCGTTTGCATTGGGTTACCATTGCGTTAACATTGCGTTAACCCTAATTAATCATGCATTTCTTCTAGTCAATTATTGAATCGGGAGCCACCAAATATTGACTCCAAATAGGAGCTTATTTTATTTTAAAAGAAAATTAGCATTCTCCTTTATTCCTTCATTCGAAGAGTTTAATAAACGTTCATCTTTGACGATTTGAATAGGAGTGGTTGAAGATTGATTTTCTCCCTTAAAAGGCTTATTGCAAATTAAGTTATAGGCTGAAATTAATGACCATCGTGGAGAGTCGCTGTTATTCGTGTCAGAACGGTGGATGGTATTGCTATGAAAAAATAAAGTATCTCCAGGTTCCATCTCTACATAAACCAATTCCAATCTTTTGAGCGCTTCATCTACTCTTTCCTGATTTGCGCCAACCTGTTCGCCACTAAATCCATGGTCTATCCTGCCTAACAGATGAGAGCCTTTGATAACCTGCAAACAGCCATTTTCTTTTGTTGCAGCGGTTAAGGCAGTAAGTACACTCAGCATTTGTGGGTATAAAAATCCATCTCTATACCAGTAGCCATAATCCTGATGCCATTCCCATGCGCCACCTACTTTTGGTTCTTTTTGCATTAATTTAGAGTGAAAATGAGCGGGCTCTCCTTCCAGTAACAAGCTTACCGCATTTACAATCCGCTCGCTTCTTGCCAATAAACTATATAAATCATCAGCTAAAGAATACCATAAGGCTAATTTGGTTCTTAAACCGTTGGCATCGCCCCGGTCATAAGATTTATTGCTGATTACTTTATCATTGATGGCTGTTTCATGCAGTTTGCTTACTTCATCTTTACTCAACATTCCTCTAATGAGCAGATAGCCATCCTTATCAAATTTAATTTTATCTTCTGGTATTATTTTTTTGTAATTCATCATTATTATGTTTGGGTTGATTTAATTTCTGGAATAAAGCGGGTGAGAATAAAATAGCCGATAATGTAAGTACAGCTAACCATGATAAAGATGTAACTGTAACCTCCGGTATAAGCTAAAATTCGTCCTGTAAGTAGCGACAATACGATACCACCACTTACCGCAGATAGCGTAGCCACCCCCATTACGGTACCTACTTCTTCGGCGGGATAAATATCTGTGATCAGGGCAAAAATATTAGCTGTCCAACCGCAGTGCGCGGCTGCTCCTAAACCGATAAGGATTACGGCAGTCCAAAGTTGGTCTGTAAGGCCAACGGCAGAAAGCAGCAAAGCCATTAAAGCACAGATCAATAAGGTTAATTTTCTGGATGGATAAATTCCTTTTCCTTTTTTGACCAGGTAAGAAGAATAGCTTCCCCCGGCAATACTTCCTGCATCAGCCATAAGATAAACCACAATTAAAGGCCATCCCAATGAAGCTGTGCTAACTGATTTTGTTTCATTAAGGAATTTTGGTAACCAGTAGAGTAGAAACCACCAGGTTGGATCAGATATAAATCTCACCAAGCAAATGGTAAGTGTTTCTTTTCTGAAAACCACCTGTTTCCAGCTCTTGTTTTTTACAGAGATAGTAGAGATATTTACTTCTACTTTAGGTTTTTTATAAATCAGCAGCCAGCATATGATCCATATAAATCCTAAAGCACCAGTTAGGATAAATGCCCATTGCCAACCATACCGTAAAGCTATAAAAGGAATAAGCAGTGGAGCTATTATTGCACCAATATTAGAACCAGCATTAAAAAAACCAGTTGCAAAAGCTCTTTTAGAGGCAGGAAACAATTCTGCTACTGTTTTTACACTGGCAGGAAAGTTAACCGATTCTCCAATTCCCAGGCCAAATCTTGCCACACTAAAACTGAAGACCGATCTTGCAAGAGCATGAGTCATACCAGCAATGCTCCATAAGAAAACCGCAATGGCAAATATCCATTTTGTCCCATATTTATCCAACAATTTTCCTGTTAATACCACTCCCAAACCATAAGAAACTTGAAAGGAGGTAACGATGTAACTGTATTCTACTTCTGTCCAATGGTAGAGACTTTGTAACTCTGGAGCAAGAATACTTAAAACATGTCGGTCGAGATAATTAATGGTTGTACTGAAAAAAAGCAGGATACAAATTTTCCATCCATAAGATATTTTCATAAAGCTCGCAAGGTTATTTGGTTTAACTAAGCTAAAGCAATAAAATAGGTTGGTTTAAATGGTAATTTGCTATTTATAGAACAAATTTTGCTTTAATAGGAGTATTTTGAAAATATTTAATGATTATTGTACTATGAAACCGCTTCATCTTAAAGTACCAGGCTACAGTAAATTTCATATTGATGTTAGAAAAGAGGTGGTAAGTTGTTTTTCTAATCCGTGGCATTTTCATGAAGAGCTGGAACTGACCTATATCATTCAAAGTGAAGGGACAAAGTTTATTGGTGATCATATTTCTGAATTTAAATCGGGAGAGATTGTTCTTTTGGGTTCCCGGTTGCCTCATTATTGGAGAAATAACAGTTCTCACTATCAAAATAGCTTAGAAAATAGTGCGGAGGCAATTATCATTCGATTTAGTGAGGGCTTTGCTGGGGAAGAGTTTTTAAAAATCCCACCAATGAAACCAGTGCTCGATTTAATTCAGGATGCCAGAAGAGGAATCTTTATTACGGGGCAAACCAGCGCCATACTACAAAAGAAAATGTTGGCCTTTCTTACCATGAACGAAAGTCAGAAAATAATTGGCTTAACAGATATTTTATTAACTATTGCCGAACAAAAAGAGTTTAGTTTTTTATGCAGTATTGGTTATGCGCACCATTATAAAAGCAACGACATCGAAAAGATAGATGCGGTATATGATTATGTGTTGGATAATTTTATGAATGACCTAAGTGTAAAAGCGATTGCAGCCAGGTGTAATATGAATACAGCAGCATTCTGCAGGTATTTTAAAAAGAAAACGGGGAAGACATTTAAAGATTTCATGAACGAAATCAGGCTTGGGAATGCTTCAAAATTATTACTGAAAGGTGATTTCACCATTTTTGAAGTTGCTTTTGCTTCGGGATTTAATAACCCATCTTATTTTAATCGCTTGTTTAAAAGAATGACTGGCTTAACTCCAAAACAATATCAAAAGGAATATATAAATCCAAATTAAATGATGGAAATAAAATTTTATGTGCCAAGGTGGGGAAACAGGCATTCAACCTGGCTTGCTTTTTTAGAAAAAGTAAAGCAGGCGGGATATGATGGGATCGAAGCTAATCTACCTGCAGATCAGGAAGAGAGGGAGGAAATGCTCACCCTTCTAAAAGCTAATCAATTGGAGTGGATTGGGCAACATTTTGAGACCACTACCGCTGATTTTGTCGCACATGCACAACAATATGAGTTCAGGTTATATGATTTAGCAGTGGCGAAGCCGCTCTTTATTAATTCACAGACTGGGAAGGATTTCTTTTCCCAAACGCAAAATGTTCAGCTTATTGAAATTGCTGAACGGATAAGTAAAGAAACAGGAGTTACTATTTTACATGAAACGCATCGGGGCAAATTTAGCTTTTGCACTTCATCTACAGCTTTTTATTTAGATAAATTCCCGGATTTGAAGCTGACAGCAGATTTTTCGCACTGGTGTTGTGTGGCAGAATCATACCTGCAGGATCAGCGAGAACTCGTTTGGAAAGCAATTAGCAGGACTCAACATTTTCATTGCAGGGTTGGATATCCGGGGGGACCACAAGTTAACCATCCGGCGGCTCCAGAATGGAAGGAAGCTTTAGGTTTTCATTTGGAATGGTGGGATGCCATTATTCAACATCAATTGGAAAATAAGGCAAAGTCAGTTACAATTACCTGTGAGTTCGGTCCTTTTCCATACATGCAGCAGCTTCCATTTACGCAGGAACCACTAAGCTCTTTATGGGATATTAACCTTTTTATGAAGGCTCTTTTAAAAGAAAGATATTTATAATAATCAACTCCTTTTTTTCTATAAAAAAGGAGTTGATTATTAAAGTAAATTATTAATGCTTTTGCTGAGCAGTAGTTTTTAAGAGCCAGTAGCCTAAAGCAGAAATCCCTCTTGGATACCAATAGCCAATCCAAACATCTCCTTTTTTAAGCAATCCATCATTATAAGCATAAGGACTATTCTTATTCCATTCATAGATATATGCTGCTGTAGAATGATCAATTCCATACCATTGTGAGGCAACTACATCAGCAACTATTGTTTTGCTAAACCAGGTGGTTCCTTCATCTGTAGTTAAGTTAATGCCATAATCAGTTATACTTTCTGCGTAAGTAGTAGGATAATCCTTTTTTAATACACTCGCGAGTTCTTTTAGTAAGGGAGATTTCGAACCACCTAAACCGGGTAAAAATAAACCTTCACCAATCATAACTGAACGCTGTTTCCATTTGGGGAATTTTTCGTTTAAACTAACGGGTATATAACCATATTTTAGTTGCGCTTTTTTTAAGGTTGCCAGAATGGTACGGGCTTCAGTTTCATATTTTGCGGCTTGTTTATTTCTTAATTTCTCGTTATTAACTTCAATCGCTAATCTTTGAAATCCTGCGCCTTCACCATCAACAACACCAGCTTTGGTCACTTCAATTGATACCGCTTTTTCTTTAATCGCTAATGCCCTAAACATTTCTGAAGCAACTACGTAAGCAGAAAACTGCTTTGAACCCAGAAAAGTGTTATCCGGAGATAATTTTAGCGATTCATTGGCATCATAGGTTGTCCATCCATAGGCCATATCAGCTATTCCGTTTCCATTCACATCTCTGTTGATTACGGATTGCAGCAATACATCAACCGTTCCTAGTATTGATTTAACGAATGCATCGTCATTACTTATTTTCCAGTACCAATAAAGAAGGAGAACAAAAGAAGTATTCTCCTCTACAGCCATGTGCGGTCCATAATTGTAATTTGCTGTTTCACTAACAAAGGGTAAATCACCTACATCATGATGAAGATAAGGGCCGTATGCTGCAGCAGTCATCCCTTGTTGATAGGACGGCTTATTTTGAACAGCATTTGCTGGTACGGTAACTTCTGCTCTAGCAATATAATCTGTCCATTGCGCCAGTTGAAGTTTTAATCTCCATGGACTGAAAATCGCATTTACTTCAGTTTCGTGGGCTACGTCGACTGTACTTAAATGTTTAAATCTTCCTTCAGAAACGTAAAACCTTGGGTTATTATTTTCATCAAGGAGAAAGAAGGTATTAGCCAAATCTGTATGGAAGGCTAATGCAAGAGTCCATTTTTCTTTTGTAGTAATACTGCTTTTCATTAAAGCATCTTCAAATTCTTGAGTTAGTTGAAGATTTTTATCAAAATTTTCCTGTGCATATTTTAATACTTCCTCAACGTTATTCCAATATTTGGTGTAATAAAACTTAAGGGATTGATTTACCCGTCTATCTTTAATAACTATATTATCATTATAAGCAGCATAAATCTGAGAAAACTCTTTTTTACTTTTAGGATTGATGGAGAAATTATAAACTAACCCCCCAAAGCCATCATTGTTAAATACACCATTGGCTTTGTTTTTAACAGCAGCTAAAACGATTTTTCCATTTACGTCTGCATTGTCGCGAAAATAGATTTGCTGTTCCAAATTATCAGGCTTAATAGGCTCCAGACTCATAAAATTAAAGCTTTTTACCGGTGTTTTGGCCAATGCGATACTCAATTTACATGTTTGTATTGTGCTATTGTTGTTTTCGATATTAACAAGAAAATAATATCCTGGAAAAATCTGAACTTTGATCGCAGTACTGTCTTGGAGGGTTTCCGATTTAGTAAAAGAGGATATTAAGGTAAAACTGACAGCCATACCCTCATCTGTTTGTCCGGTTAAGACCATGGAAGTGGGGCCAAACTTTAATTGTTGATTTTTAAAATAGTGTGTATTTCTGGGCAGTGAGGTCGTTCTGAAGCAATAGCGTTTATTATTATGCTCTAAACTGATTAGTAAACCTGTTTGTTCGTCCATATCAAAACCCAAACTTCCAGTCTGAATGTTTTGCTTCTCATTTAATAAGGAGAAGGTGAACCTACTGCCTAAACGAGAATTTAATAAGGAAAAATGAGTTGTATCTGTTAAAGCAGTTAGGGGCAGGTCAGGCTCCAACACAAAGCTTTGCGCCTTGATGGTAAGTGCTATAGCAGCAATTAGTACCGTTAAAATCGCTTTTTTTAATTTCATCATGATTGTTTATTTTGTTTAAAAGAATCTCAAGATTGCTGTTCATAAACTTGGATCGGGTAAATAACTTTTGGATTCAAGGATAAAAAAATTCAATACTTATTTTGAAGTCAATAAAAATAAGTAAAAATACACTATATTCGTGTACGTTAACGTTGATTCCTATTGTAATTTAAAGGCGTCAAATTTTTTAGTGATACCTGGGCTCTTGATTGTCTGTCGCTGTTCGTATTTGGCTTTGCAATCAGGTTCAAGAGATGGAAAAAGGGTAGAAAAACAAGAAGATTATTTAACATTTATAAATACCATATGAAATTTAACATGGAACAAACTTGGCGTTGGTTCGGACCTTCAGATTCTGTGACGTTAAGGGATGTAAAACAAACTGGTGCTACAGGAGTGGTAACCGCATTACACCATATTCCATATGGAGAAATATGGACTGTAGACGAGATGATTAAGAGAAAGCGTATTATAGAAGGTGCTGGTCTAAAATGGTCTGTAGTTGAAAGTGTAACAGTACATGAAGATATAAAAACAAGGACAGGGAAGTATAAAGAATATATTGAACATTATAAAAGTAGCGTAAGAAATATTGCAGCATGTGGGATACCTGTAATTACTTATAACTTCATGCCGGTAAATGACTGGACCCGCACTTCTTTGAATTATGAAATGCCTGATGCTTCTTTAGCCCTATATTTTAATTGGATAGACCTTGCCGTTTTTGACATTTTTATATTGAAGCGGAAAAATGCAGATACTTCTTATTCTCCTATTGTTTTGCAAAAAGCGGAAGAGCGGTTCAAAGGTTATTCTAAAAAACAATTGGAAGATCTTGCCGGTGTGGTGATGTTTGGAATTCCTGGAGAAAAGAAAGCTTCTACTTCTGATATGCTGGAGAAGCTTGAATTATACAATGATATTGATGCAGATACCTTGCGGGAAAATCTTTGTTCTTTTCAAAAAGAAATAAGTGCTACAGCGGAAGAATGTGGTGTCAAATTAGCGATACACCCAGATGATCCTCCTTTTCCGATTTTAGGTTTGCCCAGAGTAGTGAGCAGCCAAAGTGATTTTGACTATTTCTTAAATAAGGTTGATAATCCTGCAAATGGAGTTTGCTTTTGTACGGGTTCTTTAGGTGCTTCATCAAATAACTATTTGCCAGCTATGGTTAAATCAATTGCTGAAAAGATTCATTTTGTACACCTTAGAAATGTGGCAAAGGATAGCGAGGGTAATTTTTATGAAGCCAGTCACCTGGGTGGAGATAGTGATATGTATGCTATTGTTAAAGAACTGGTGTTATTGCAACAAAAATTAAAAATTTCAATTCCATTTCGGCCAGATCATGGTCACCAAATGCTGGATGATTTAAATAAAATTACAAACCCTGGATATTCTGCCATTGGCAGATTAAAAGGTCTTGCCGAAATAAGAGGACTGGAAATGGGAATCCTAGGTTCGTTAATAGTATAAACTTCAAATATGAAAAGAATTAAAATAATCAATGGTCGCATCATTACACCATTACGAATTATTAACGGCGGTACATTATTGATCAGCGGCACTACTATTTCAGCGGTTAGTGAGGGAGATATTGAGGCTCCAGATGCTGAGGTAATTGATGCAGGCGGTAATTATATATCTCCCGGATTTATTGATATTCATGTACATGGAGGTGGAGGTCATGACTTTATGGACGGTGAGGAGGATGCATTTTTAAAGATTGCCGAAATTCATGCTAAATACGGTACTACAGCTATGGTGCCAACAACCCTTACTTGTAAAAAGGAGGATTTACTTCAAGCCATTGATCTGTATACCCTTGCCCATAAAAGGAATACTAAAGGAGCCCAATTTTTGGGTATGCACTTGGAAGGGCCATATTTTGCGCTGAACCAAAGTGGTGCTCAAGATCCCAGGTATATTCGTAATCCAGATATGGAAGAATATAAGGAAATTTTGGCTTATACCAATGTAATTAAACGCTGGAGTGCTGCGCCAGAATTAAAAGGTGCAATAGCGTTTGGTAAATACCTGAAATCAAAAGGGGTACTGGCCGCAATAGCTCATACAGATGCTATCTATGAAGAAGTTGTTGAAGCAGTAGAAAATGGTTATACCCTTGCTACCCATTTTTACTCTGCTATGTCGGGCGTAACTCGACGTAATACCTACCGTTATGCAGGTGTTATTGAAAGTGCCTATTTAATTGACAGTATGGATGTAGAAATAATAGCGGATGGAATTCATTTGCCTCCTCCATTATTGAAATTGGTTTATAAAATAAAAGGGCCAGATCGTATCGCGCTGATTACCGATGCCATGCGTGCTGCAGGTATGCCTGAAGGGGATAGTGTATTAGGGAATAAAGATACAGGGTTAAAAGTTATTGTAGAAAATGGTGTTGCTAAAATGGCCGACCGTTCTTCATTTGCTGGTAGTGTTGCTACTGCCGATAGACTGGTAAGAACCATGATAACAATGGCTGATATCCCTATTGTTGAGGCAGTAAGAATGATTTCTAAGACCCCTGCAACTATTATGGGAGTGGCTGATCGTAAAGGATCTCTGGTTGCAGGCAAAGATGCTGATGTGGTGATTTTTGATCATAATATTACCATTAAAACTACTATTATTAACGGTAAAGTAGTTTATAATGCCCCTGAAGATTTTAGCTAGCTATTTAATTTAAAACAATTCAAATGAAAGATTTTAAAAAAGACACCCTCAAGGTAAGGGTTTTTGAAAACAGGACAATCATGGGGGAGGCGGTAGCGGAAGCGGTGAGTGGAAATATCAATCACTTGTTAAAAAACCAACCTTTTGTAAATATCATATTTGGGGCTGCACCATCACAAAATGATTTTTTTGAGGCTTTAATAAAAAAGGATGTAGAATGGGATAGGGTAAATGCATTTCACATGGATGAATACATGAATATTAATGCTGATGCGCCCCAAGGTTTCGGTAACTTTTTGAAAGAACGTTTATTTGAAAAAGTTCCATTTAATACTGTTAATTATATCAATGGTAATTTAGAAGATCCTAAAGAAGAATGTTTGCGTTATGCTGCATTATTAAATCAAAACAAGACTGATATTGTATGTCTGGGAATTGGTGAAAACACCCACCTTGCTTTTAACGATCCTCATGTAGCAGATTTTAATGATCCTGTATTGGTAAAGGTGGTGGACCTGGATGAGCAATGCAGAATGCAGCAAGTAAATGATGGTTGCTTTAATCATATTGATGAAGTGCCAACGCATGCTTTAACCTTGACTATACCAGCATTACTTAATGCCCCCTTTGCTTATTGTACAGTGCCTGCGGAAAACAAAGCAAATGCTGTATATCATACCTTAAATGAAGCTATTTCAGAGAAATTTCCTTCTACTAAATTACGCGTACATCCAAACGCTACCCTGTTTTTAGATGAAAAAAGTAGTGCATTAATTTTGAATATATGAAATGTGAACTCACAAAACAGCAAATTAAAGACTTCCAAACTAATGGTTTTATTGTTATTGAGGACTTCCTATCTCCAGAAGAATTAGAAAAGTGGCGTATTGCAGTTATGGAAGCGGTAAGTGAAAGAAAAGGAATCAAGATGCCTGGAAAAGATGTACAGGTGGGTATGGATGATGGGATTAATGACGACTCCGCCTATTTTTCAAAGGTTTTTGATCAGCTGCTCAACCTTTGGCAAACCAATGACAAGGTTAAGGAGGTCATGTTGGATGAAAGGATAAGGAAAATGGCAGCTCAACTTTCGGGGGCTGATGGAATTAGGATATGGCATGACCAAGCCTTATTTAAACGTCCATGGGCCAATCCAACATCATGGCACCTTGACACTCCTTTTTGGTCTTTTTCAGATAGAAAAGCTTTGTCTATTTGGGTCGCATTAGATGATGCTACCCTGGAAAATGGATGTCTTTATTTTATCCCGGGTTCTTTTAAAGAAACCACTTTTGAAAATCAGGGAATTGGGAAAAACATGGATGGTATTTTTCAGGCTTATCCACAGTTTGCTCAAACGGTTTCTGTATCTGCAAAAATGAAAGCAGGAAGTTGTTCTTTTCATAATGGCTTAACCATTCATGGAGCAGGAGCCAACATGACCAGTGGACATAGAAGGGCAATGACTTGTGCCTATATGCCAGACGGAAATACTTTTAATGGTATAGCTAATATTTTGCCTGATGATTATTTAAAAACGCTTTCAGTTGGTAATCTTTTAAATAATGAGGATCAAAATCCACTAATTTATCATTCTTAATTTCAGGCATATGAGTCAACTTAAATTCATGTGCCCACGTTGGGGTTTTGAAACTATTCCTTGGGATGAATTTCTAGGAGCAGTTAAGGATGCAGGCTATTCAGGCATTGAATGGTTTCCTTTTGGAGAAGCGTGTGATTATGATAAAGTACTTGACCTCCTTTTACAGTATAATTTGGATTTTTGTGTAGTAATGGCAGTTATCGAACCCTATATTGGCTATGAAAATTACATCGCTAAACTAAAGGCTGATTTGCATCAGCTAATGGAAGTAATACAGCATAAAAAGGTGCCGTTATTTATAACTGCGCAAACAGGGAGGGAATTTTATACTTACGATGAAATATTAGTCTGCCTGCAGGTATGTAGCGAAATGCAAGAAACATATGGCATTCCCATTTATCAGGAAACACACCGCAATAAATGGGCTTATGCCGCACATGTTGTAGCGCCAGTGCTAAAAGAAAATAAGGAGGTTTTTTTAACGCTGGATGTTTCCCATTGGTTCTGTGTATCAGAAAGTTATCTTGAAGACCAACAATTGGCCGTAAATGAAGCCATACTTCAAACACGTCATATACATGCAAGGGTAGGTGATACCCAGGGGCCTCAAGTTTGGGACCCTTCAAATATGGAATATGCGAAAGCGCTGGAAGAACATCTGAAAATATGGGATAGATATGTGGAACAGATGAAGCAAAAAAAAAAGGAATATTTTACAATAACACCAGAATTTGGACCACCTCCATACTTGGTTAAAGGGGATCGAAATATTTCCTTAACCCAAGAGCAATGGAGATTAAATTTATGGATGAAAGATTTTTTAAAGAATCGCTATACCTAATATTAAAAATTATGAAGAGAAAAACTTTCTTAATACAAAGTTCGTTGCTTTCTGCGGCAGGAGTGCTCTTGTTGGGTACTAATGCCTTTTCAAAAGCAATAATTGACTCCATTAATGAGGTTCCCGAAAGTGATTTATATAAATTATTTAAAAACCCAGCTATTAATGACCGTCCTTTTGTTAGGTGGTGGTGGAATGGTAATAAAATAGAGAAATCCGAGCTGGCGAGAGAACTTCGATTATTGAAAGAAGCTGGTATTGGAGGTGTGGAAATTAATCCGATTTCTTTTCCATCTCAAACAGACGACATGGGGGTGGCCTCTTTGGAATGGTTGAGTGACGAATGGATTGAATTATTGAAGTTTACACTAATAGAAGCTAAGTCTTTGGGGATGACCTGCGATCTTTTAGGAGGAACAGGATTTCCTTTTGGTGCCGAATTTCTTGAAGAAGATGATCGTGCCCAGGTGGTAGTTATTGCAGTGAAGAAATTAGAAGGACCGATGAAAACTACATTTTCCTTATTCGACTTGTTTAAAGAAGCCGACCCAGCAACTTTAAGTCCTTACAGTGGCAGGACGATGGAGGTTTTGGAATTAAAACTTCTTCCTGATCCCTTATATAGTATGGATCAGGTCATAAACCTAACAAGCCAAATTGAAAATGATATCATTAAATTGTCGGTTCCAAAAGGCAAATATGCGCTATATGGTTTAATTAAAATTGATGGCTTTATGAAGGTTATACAGGGTGCCCCAGGAGGGAGAGGGCCTGTATTAAACCATTATGATAAAAATGCGGTTAAAAAATACTTGAATAGAATTACTAACCCTTTACAAGATAAGATAGGTCCTCTTGCCCCATATATTCGTTCTTTCTTTGTGGATAGCCTGGAAATGGAAGGATCTAACTGGACAAGTGATATGATGGATGAGTTCAAAAAGAGAAGAGGATATGACCTTTATCCTTATTTACCATTCCTTCTTTTCAAAACCGGCCGAATGGGTAATACGGTGGACAAAAATTATGCTGTAGAGGTGAGCTCTGAAATGCAAACCATGTTTGTTAGAATGAGATATGATTTTGAACTCACCAAAGCGGAGTTATTTAATGATCGTTTTATCAAAACTTATGCACAATGGTGCACTGATCATCAAATAAAATCACGTGCTCAAGCTTATGGTAGGGGATACAATTTATTGGAAGGAAGTTTTGATATTGATATTCCTGAGGGTGAAACCTGGTTGAAATATGGTATTGGTGAGGATATTAGTGAGGCGGATTTCACGAAGTACCCATGGCATCTAGGGCGCGGTAATACGATGATCAATAAATTTGTTTCTTCAGCAGCTCATCTTAAAGATAAAAAAACGATCAGTTCAGAAGAGCTAACCAATACCGATATGGTATTTAATGAGTCGCTGGAAATCTTTAAAATTGCTGGAGATCAAAGTACTATTTCTGGAATGACACATCCTATTTTTCATGGTTTTAATTATTCTCCAAAAGATGCTGCTTTTCCTGGCTGGATTACCTATGGAGGGTATTTTAGTGAGAAAAATAATATGTGGCCTTACTTTAAACACTATACTGATTATAGGGCTAGGCTCACGGCTTTGTTGCAACAAGCATCTATGTTTGCTGATATTGCCTTATTGGCGCCTATTGGAGATATGTGGGGAGATTCTGGTGCACAGATGGAACCATTTCCAACTCTTGTTTCTCCTACGTATCAACAGCTGGTGTGGGAATCAATTCATCAAAATGGAAACGCCTGTGATTATGTATCTGAGCAGGTGATAAAGGAATCCAAAATGGAAAAAGGATACATGAATTATGGTTCCAGAAAATACCATACCTTATTTTTAATAGAGGTTAAAAGTATCCAACCCTCCACAGTAAAACACTTGTATCATTTTGTGAAAAATGGCGGAAGGATTTTTTGTATTGAAGCTTATCCAAATAAATCATTGGGATGGAATAATCATGAGCAAAAAGACCAGGCAGTAAGGGAGTGGGTTTCAAAATTGAAAAATTTTCCTGATCGGTTTATTTATTTAAAAAAACCAGAAAGTAATTTTAATAAATGGTATAAACACATTCAAGAGAAATATGCGATTACACCTTATGTAAGTATAAAATCACCAAAAACTTATGTTACTCAGGTGCGCTATCAAACCAAAGAAGCAGAGATATTTATGTTTAATAACTCCAGCAGCAGTCATACTTGTAGTTTAGATGTGACCTTTTTAAATAATGTTATAGGGAAAAAACAAGCCTGGATTTGGGATGCCGTTAGTGGAGAGCGTTTTAAATTAGTATTGAACAATGGAAATGTTATTCTTGATTTAGGACCTGCAGATTCAAAATTAATTGTGTTTAATAATGAAAGGAATGGCCAGTTATTTAAACCGGTTCCTTCCATAAATGCCAGTTCCAGAATTCTAACTCATAAATGGATGGTTGAGTTTAAACATAGTGATGGATCTGTTAAGCATTCTGAAATGGAAGAGTTAACCGATTTAAATAAAGTTCCCGCTGATCAAGATTTCTCTGGTACTGTAATTTATCGTGCGAATATAGAATTATCAGATAATAGTTCGATACAGTACTTGGATTTAGGTAAAGTTTTTGGTATTTCTGAGGTGCTGATTAATGGTAAACATGCTGGAACCAAGTGGTATGGACGGAGAGCATATGCTATACCCGGTTTGCTACATGCAGGGAGTAATTCTCTAGAGATTAGCGTTACAACGGTGATGGTGAATTACATGAAATCACTAAAAGATAATGTAACAGCACAATATTGGGTCAATAATAAGCGAAAAGCACAACCGAGGCAATCAATGGGACTTTTAGGTCCGATTACATTATTTTAAAGAACGCTCAGTCATTTACAATGTTGCTGATGATCTAATTAAAATCCGATAGAATTTCCCCCATCTACAGGCATCACTACACCAGTAACATATTTTGAAGCGTTGGAGGAAAAGAAATAGACTACTTCAGCCACATCTTCAGGTTCGCCCATTTTACCCATTGGGGTTCTGGATAAAACTTTGTTTTTTCTTTCCGGATCCGCATCTAATGCTTTAGAGGACATGGCAGTTTTTATAAAACCAGGTGCTACACAATTGATTCGGATACCCATTGGAGAAAGCTCTGTTGCCATTGCTCTTGTCATACCTTCAATGCCTGTTTTTGCTGCAGTATAAGCAATTACTTTCGGGATGCCATACTGGGAAGCCATGGAACTGATATTAACCACTGAACCACTTTGAGCTAGGACCATGTATTTAATAGTTTCCCGGCTTATAGCAAATACAGCATTTAAGTTAGTCTGTACTATGCTCGCAAAATCATCATCAGACACTTCTAAAAAGGGCTTTTTCATATTGATACCAGCGTTGTTGACTAGAATATCAATATTCTTATATTCTAATATGATATCTGCTATCAAAGCTGGGATACCTTTTAATTGTTGAAGATCAAAGGCACGGTAGCTACATAATTGACCTAATTCTGAAGCAATTATTTCCAGCTGACTTTCATTTCTGCCAATCATGACGACCTGAATTCCTTCTTCTACTAATTTCCTGGTTATGGCTAAGCCAAGCCCTTTAGCTCCGCCAGTAACAACGGCAATTTTTTTATTCATATTTATTAATTTTTCTTCTATTCGAAGTCAACCCTCCATGAGGCTATTATTTCAGTTGGTAAGCCATTACACTTTTTTTATAAAAAGTAGGAATGTATACAATGCGTTTTATAGGGTCATATCCAATATCAGCAGTATTAATTTTTTCTAAGTGGGTATCTAAAAGCAGTTCATTTCTACCATCAGCATAAACATAATAGACAAAACCTGCCCAGCTTGAAAACAGAAAGTGGCCATTACCAATGGGTTCTATCCCATCTCCACCATTAGGCAAGCCTGCCACTTTAATCATGGTCTTATTGGCATCAGCCTTTAAAAGGTTTTTGCCCCCGCCAGCAATATATAAGTGATCACCCACAGCCTTCAGTCCATTTAAACCTTCAATGTTCTCCATGTACACCACTACTTTATTATTAATCATTTGGTGAATACGTTTGGTTTTGGAATCTGAAATATAGACTACTCCCTTTTTTGTAATGGTCACATCATTTAAAAACTGAGCCCCTTCAACAGGGATACGTTGTTCGACTTTCGCTTTTGAAATATTGATTACCACTACATCACTTACATCCGCAACGTAAAGTTTATTCCCATAAATAGCCATTCCCTTAGGAGCGTTAAGGCCAGTTACCCAATCCATGTTAATCATTTTACCGTCTGTTCCAAGTAAACCGATTCCACCAATACTATCCTTTTCACTAGGACTGTTTCCCATAATCGAAACATAAAGTATTTTAGCTTTAGCATCGTGCAATACTGACTCCGGTAGATTAATAATACTGTCTGTTTCCCAAATCTTGACCAGCTTATGTTGGGCATTTACCATAAAACCTAAAACGACCAAAAATGATAAACTTAAAAATTTCTTCATCTTGTTATTGTGATTAAAATAATTAATTTTTTGAATTAAATAAATATAAGAAAATGAAATTGGATATTCACATGTGATGGTAATAGTTACACAAACAATTGATCTAAAAGTTCCGTTTTGCGGATTTTTGGATTTATATAAAGAGAAGAACGGGTATCTTTCTGTTCATCAATTGCAAAACCAAACCAATTACAAAAGTAATTGAAGAATCTTAGATCATATGCTCTTTTAAAATCTAATGTAATTCCTGGATCTTCCGAACCAAATGCATCCATTATTTTATTGAAGTAAAACTCGCTATCTCTAGTCTCCGCACCGTACTTTTTTAATAAGTATAGGGAGTAAGCCCATCCTAGTTTTCCAGTTACATCCTCCCCATTATGATGGAAGTTTATCCAGTTTATTCGTCGTGTAAAGAATAGGATTAGTTGGCTAAGACAGTCAATTTTATTTTTTAATAAATACTTTTCACCATTTTGGGTTATTGTTAACACATTGTTTCTCTTTTTGATAAGCCGCTCTACAAGCAGATAATCTTTAATTACCCAGATGTAGGGAACATCATCTTCGGTGATTTTTTTTATCAATATTTTATAGGTGAAATTCAACTCTTTGCTTTGATATAACATTTCGCAAATTGCAATGGGCAAATTACCTTTTGGCGTTAATTTAATTTTACCTACAGCAAAGATATGATGAAGTAATAATTCTGTTAAAGCAAACAACGGAATTTTTTTAATGATTTCATCTGGGCAATTTTGATTGAGCGCAAGTAAACTTGGCTTTGTAAGAGGGAAGTGCAGGAGCAAATGCATTTGTTCTGAACTTAAACCGTCAAAATTTGCTGTCGGAGTTTGGTTTTTGTTTTGTTGAAATTATTCTATTAGGGACTTTAGTTCTTCGAAATTTAGTTCTCCATTCCCTGCTTCTGGATGTTGCTTCAAAAAAGCTTTCATAAAGTCGTCAGCTATCCCCATAATGTTTAAATTTTATTTTAATTCTTGGTAATTCAATTATTTCTTATAATTACTTCTAAGGTATACATTTCTGGAATATTAATGAGATTCAGTAGGGTTAAGAATGACCAGAATAGTCAATTATTCCTTTGATTAGTTCGGTTTAGTCATCCCAGACTACAAAAAATATGTTTAAAGCCTTCCTGTCACTAATTAACTCCACGTTTTTATGTACTGTTTATGTTTTTGATTAACTTTGCGCCATAAAATAGAACTATGATTTATTTCTTTTCCAACGAGGGCAATACTGTTTTTGCTGTACAACTAGAACGAACGATCACCACACCAGATATTTCTAAATTAGTTTGGCTTTTCGGTGGTGCTCAATTGAAACAGGAGAGCGTTTTAACAGATTTCTTTATTGGTCCCCGTGCTACAATGATTACTCCATGGAGTACAAATGCAGTGGAGATTACCCAGAATATGGCTCTTCATGGTATTTTGAGGATCGAAGAGTTTAAAAATGTTGATGCTGATTTTACAGACTTTGACCCCATGCTGTTGCAGAAGTATATTGAGCTGAACCAGGATCTTTTTACGATTAGTATTCAGCCTGAGGCAATTCTTAGTATTGAAGATATTGCAGCTTACAACAAGCAGGATGGTTTATCGCTCAGCGCTGTGGAAGTAGATTATTTAAATGAACTTTCTGAAAAATTAGGTCGTAAGCTAACTGATTCTGAAGTTTTTGGTTTCTCGCAAGTCAATTCAGAACATTGTCGCCATAAGATTTTTAACGGTACTTTTGTTATAGATGGGATAGAACAGCCAGTTTCTCTGTTCAAAATGATTCGCAATACTTCTGAAGCACATCCTAACGGAATTGTTTCGGCTTACAAAGATAATGTGGCTTTTGTTAAAGGACCTACAGTACAACAATTTGCACCTAAACGTGCTGATGTTCCTGATTTTTATCAGATCCAGAATTTTGATTCTGTTATTTCTTTAAAAGCTGAAACACATAATTTCCCGACAACAGTTGAGCCATTTAATGGTGCTGCCACTGGTGCTGGTGGTGAAATTAGGGATAGGCTTGCTGGCGGACAAGGCTCGCTTCCCCTTGCAGGGACAGCAGTTTATATGACCTCTTTTTCTCGTCTTGTTGATGACAGGCCATGGGAAAAGGCAATAGTAGAGAGAGATTGGCTTTACCAAACACCTATGGATATCCTGGTAAAAGCTTCCAACGGTGCATCAGATTTTGGCAACAAATTTGGACAGCCATTGATTACGGGATCCCTACTTACTTTTGAGCATGAAGAAGATGCAAGAAAGTTAGGTTATGATAAGGTAATTATGCAGGCGGGTGGTATTGGCTATGGAAAAGCGAGTCAGGCTAAGAAAGCTAAACCTGGTTTAAAAGATAAAATTGTTGTTCTCGGAGGCGATAACTATAGAATTGGCATGGGCGGTGCTGCTGTTTCTTCAGCAGATACTGGTGCCATGGGTACAGGTATTGAACTGAATGCAATTCAACGCTCCAATCCTGAAATGCAGAAAAGAGTGGCAAATGCTGTCCGTGGAATGGTGGAGAGCGATCATAATACCATTATATCTATTCACGATCATGGAGCCGGTGGTCATTTGAACTGTCTCTCTGAACTAGTTGAAGAAACTGGAGGTAAAATTGACCTTGATAAGCTTCCTGTAGGAGATCCAACGCTTTCTGCTAAAGAAATTATAGGTAATGAATCTCAGGAACGTATGGGACTGGTGATTGGTAAAGAAAATGCAGATACCCTGCAGAAAATTGCTGATCGGGAAAGAGCACCGATGTATATTGTCGGTGAAGTAACAAACGACCACAGGTTTACTTTCGAATCTGCTTCTACAGGTGCCAAACCAATGGACTTAAAGATGGAGGATATGTTTGGCAGCTCTCCGAAAGTTATCATGCAAGATAAAACGGTAAATAGAAAATATAGTCCGGTTACTTATGAGCTTTCCAAAATCAATATTTATTTGGAACAAATGCTTCAATTGGAAGCAGTGGCTTGTAAGGATTGGTTGACTAACAAAGTTGATCGCTGTGTTGGAGGTAAAGTTGCCAAACAACAATGCGTTGGGCCTTTGCAGCTACCATTGAATAACTGTGGCGTAATGGCTTTAGATTATCAGGGTAAAGATGGTATAGCTACTTCTATTGGACATGCACCACTTTCAGCTTTGATTGATCCTGCTGCCGGTAGTCGTAATGCAATTGGAGAAGCACTTTCTAATATTGTTTGGGCACCGTTAAAGGATGGACTTGAAAGTATATCACTTTCTGCAAACTGGATGTGGGCTTGTAAAAACGAAGGAGAGGATGCACGTTTATATGCTGCAGTTAAAGCTTGTTCAGAATTTGCGATTGAGCTTGGGATTAATATCCCAACAGGGAAAGACTCCTTGTCGATGAAGCAGAAATATAAAAATGAAGAGGTGATCTCGCCGGGAACGGTAATTATTTCTGCTGGTGGACATTGTGATGATATTAGGAATGTTGTGGAACCTGTGTTAAACAAAAATGGTGGTTCTATTTATTATATTAATTTATCTGGTGATAGATTCAAACTTGGTGGTTCTTCTTTTGCACAGATTTTAAACAAAATTGGAGATGAAACTCCGGATGTTATTGATGCTAATCAGTTTAAAAACACATTTAACACTTTACAACAACTAATTAAGTCTGGAAATATACAGGCCGGTCATGATATAGGCAGTGGTGGTTTAATAACGACCTTGTTAGAGTTGTGCTTTGCAGACCGTAACTTGGGTGCAGTAATAGACCTTTCCTCGCTTGGAGATCAGGATGTGATAGCTAAGCTTTTTGCAGAAAATATTGGTATCGTATTTCAGGCTGACCAAGCTGCTGAAGCTGTACTTACAACAAATGGTGTGTCCTTTCATAAAATTGGTAGCGTAACGTCTACGCCAACATTAGCGATTAAAGATAATTCAGGTAACTGGAACTTTGATATAGAACAATTGAGAGACCTCTGGTTTAAAACATCCTACCTGCTTGATCAAAAACAAAGCGGTTCCATTAAGGCTAAGGAACGTTTTGATCAATATAAAAACCATGTATTAAATTACAGCTTCCCATTAGATTTTGATGGTAAAAAGCCAGTTATTGATGAGACAAAACCACGACCAAAGGCTGCAGTGATTCGCGAAAAAGGAAGCAATTCAGAGAGAGAACTTGCTAATGCCATGTACTTAGCTGGTTTTGATGTTAAAGACGTACATATGACAGATTTAATCTCTGGAAGGGAAACTCTGGTAGACATCCAATTTATAGGAGCTGTAGGTGGATTTTCGAATTCAGATGTTCTAGGTTCAGCTAAAGGTTGGGCTGGTGCTTTCCTTTATAATGAAAAAGCCAAATTGGCATTGGAGAATTTCTTTAATAGGGAAGATACGCTTTCTGTTGGGGTTTGTAATGGCTGTCAGTTATTTGTAGAATTGGGGCTTATTCATAAAAACCATGAAGAGAAACCAAAAATGCTGCATAATGACAGTCATAAACACGAAAGTGGTTTTACCTCTTTAACTATACAAGAAAATAATTCGGTCATGCTTTCCACTCTTGCAGGAACAACTCTTGGTGTTTGGATCTCACATGGTGAAGGAAAATTCAAATTGCCTTATACTGAAGATAGATATAATATTGTAGCTAAATATGGTTATGAAAGTTATCCTGCCAATCCGAATGGCTCTGATTATAATACGGCAATGATTTGTGATGAAACAGGCAGACATTTAGTGATGATGCCACATATTGAGCGTTCCATTTTTCAATGGAACTGGGCAAATTACCCAAAAGACCGTAATGATGAAGTAACACCATGGGTTGCTGCTTTTGTTAATGCAAGAAAATGGCTCGAAAAGTAAGTTTATTTAGGCCAGGGTTTCAACTGATTCAGTTAAAACCCTGGCTTTTTTAGTTGTTCAAAACTTCAAGTGGGGGATGATCAAGTACTTTTCTGCTGCTCAATACTCCTGTTATTACAACAAGCACACATATCAATACAAAGAGTAATACAATAGGCCATAGTGGAGGTGTAAAACTAGTGGCAAAACTAAATTTGGCTAAAGCCCAACTTCCAGTTAGTGCAAGTATCATTCCTGCTCCTGCAGCAAGCGCACCTAAAAATAAATATTCTATAGCCGTAATGGTAAGTATCTGTTTTCTACTTGCACCTAAGGTTCGCAGCAATACATTTTCTTGTAAACGCTGGCTTTTACTTGTAAGCACTGCGGAAATTAGTACAATCCACCCTGTGGCCATGCTAAATCCAGCCATAAACTGGATGACGAAACCAATCTTTGAAAGCACTTCATTCAATACTTCTAATATCAGTTTAAGATCAATCACTGAGACATTTGGAAAGCTACGTACAACAGCTGCTTGAAAACTTGCCGAAGTTTCAATGGAAGGAACGTGCGTCATTAGTACATGAAATTGAGGAGCATCTTCGAGCACTCCCGCAGGAAAAACAACCCGAAAATTAGTTTGCATTTTGCTCCAATTTACTTCTCTTAAGCTACCTACAACGGTAGGAACCAACACACCTTGTACATTGAAAACTATTTTATCACCAAGGTCTACGTTGATTCGCCTAGCATAGTTTTCTTCCAACGATATATATACCGTTTCACCTGGATGTTGTACTCGACCAGTCCATATTCCTTTTACTATTTTTTCTGCTGCGGTAAGGTGCTCCTGAAACGTAACTCTTAATTCTCCTCGAAAAGCACGTCGGGATGTTGCTGTAGTATCCTGTTTTGAAGATAAAGTACTATCAGCCTTTGCTAAGTCGGCAGCCGTTTTTCCATTAACTTCTTCAATTCTAACTGTTATGACAGGTACCTGGTTCATAACAGGAAGCTTGTAGTCTTTTGTGAGCTGTGCAACAGCATCTTTCTGGCCGTTTTGGATGTCGAAG
Source organism: Pedobacter sp. CG_S7 (assembly GCF_040544395.1). Classification (NCBI taxonomy): domain Bacteria; kingdom Pseudomonadati; phylum Bacteroidota; class Sphingobacteriia; order Sphingobacteriales; family Sphingobacteriaceae; genus Pedobacter; species Pedobacter sp. CG_S7. Next base: position 73,025 of record NZ_JBEONS010000019.1, read on the forward strand.
AGAACCATGTTAGGTTGTTTCTCTCCTGAAGAAAGTGTAACCCTATTCATCAATATTCCCTGTATAAAAAATAGGGTACAGATAAAAGTAGTGGACAATCCTATTGCGACAGTAAGCATTACGGTTTGGTTATTTGGTCGGTAGAGATTGGCAAACCCTTGCCTCCATAAATAACTTATCGAATTTGGCATCAATCGGCGTACTAGAAACATTAATAATCTGGATAGCGCAAATAACAAAAGAAATGCAATCAAAATGCTTCCAGAAAACACGATGGCTTCTATCCAATTGTGCATTTGCAGATAAGTAAATCCAAAAACAAAAAGTAATATAAGTAAATAGACCAGCCATTTTAAAGGATCCTTTTTTTGATGTGACCTTTCAAATGAAAGTCTTAGGGCATTTAATGGTGATATTCGTCGGACAGAAAGCAGCGATGGTAATGCAAACAAGAGGGCAATGATTACTCCCAACCCTAATCCTTGTGCTATAGCAGGCCAAGATACTTGCATGGTCATCTCGACAGGGATAAAATCTTTTAATACAGCAGGCAGTAAAAACTGTATTAAAGTACCGAATGTTGCACCCGCTATTGCACCTATCAAACCAATAAAAAAGATTTGTATGAGGTAAATCAGAAATGCCTCCCAGGCTTTTACCCCCAGACAGCGCAAAGTTGCAATTGTTCCTAGTTTTTCACCAATATAAACATGAATGGCACTACCAACACCGATACAACCCAAAAGTAAAGCCACAAATCCAGCAAGAGCTAGAAAACGGTTTACATCCTTGAAAGACTTGCCTGTATCTTCTTTTCTGGATTCTACCGTTTCAGCATCCAGTCCTTCACTATCAAATGCAGGCTGCAATTTTTTAACAATATTGGCTACAGATGACGGTTTGTTATACCTGAAATAATATTTATATTGTATGCGACTGCCTATTTTAGTGAGCCCAGTTTCCTGCAGGAATTTTAAAGGGATATAAACTATTGGTGCTACTGTGGAGGATATTCCGCTTTCTCCTGGCACATGATTAAGTATCCCTGCTATTACAAAGTTAAGGGCGCCAACTTTAATCGAATCCCCAACTTTTGCATCGAATTGCAACATTACTGTTTTATCTACCAAGGCTTTTCTTCCATCCTTAAAACTAATGGCTGCCTTTATGGGGGTAGTTTCAATAGCGCCATAAAAAGGATAATTCCCTTCCAGAGCTCTAATTTGCATCAGTCTGCTTCCTTCATTTTTCACAAAATAGATCATGGAAGCAAAACTTCTTTCGGCTGCCTTTTCATCGCCAAGTGTATCCAGCAAAGCCCTTGCTTTCTTGCTCAAAGGTTTTCTGGTGTCAATAATCAGGTCTGCACCGGTAAGTATTTTTGCCTGATTTTCTATATCCCGCTGCAGGTTGTCCCTGAACGAATATACAGCCACTAATGCAGCTATGCCAAGAATAATTGATGAAATAAAAAGTAGCAGACGAGATCTATTTCGACGGCTGTCTCGCCAGGCCATTTTAAATAGCCAGCTTATGTTTATTGATCTTGTGGGTAGTAGTTTATCCTCAATCATATTATATTTTTCTGCCTGCTAGCGGCATTACAAGTTCATCGGAATTTACCTTACCTCCTTTTATTTTTATAATCCTGCTGGTACGCGAAGCCAGTTCTTGATCGTGGGTTACAATAACTAAGGTAGTTCCAGCATCGCGGTTGAGGGTGAACAGTAAATTCTCGACTTTCTCGCCGGTTTCTGCATCCAGATTTCCTGTAGGTTCATCTGCAAAGAGTATGGCAGGTTTATTTGAAAAAGCCCGTGCAAGAGAAACCCTTTGCTGTTCCCCCCCGGAAAGTTGTACTGGATAATGGTGAGCGCGATCTGCCAATCCTACTTTATCTAACAATACCATTGCATGTGAGCGGACATTTTTTTCTCCCCTTAATTCCATAGGTACCATCACATTTTCAATTGCAGTAAGGGTTGGCATTAACTGAAAGTTTTGAAAAATGAAACCTACATAACGATTTCGTACTGCAGCTCTTTCGTCTTCCGTTAGTCGATCTAAATCAATACCATTAAGTTCAATAGTGCCAGAACTTGCCCTGTCCAAACCCGCGCAAAGTCCGAGAAGGGTAGTTTTTCCACTTCCTGAAGGACCTGTTATTGCTATCGTAGCACCTGCTGGAATAGAGAAGTTAATATTATTAAGGACAGTTAATTCTTTTCCTGCACTTTTATATATTTTGCTGACATTTTCAATTTTTAGGATATTTTCTGCTGACATATTATTAGAGCGAATAGCTAATTATTAGAATAGATGATTGTTGATTATAATCAGTTTTTTTTTAAACTAAACTTATAATCCATTGTTAAATATACTATGTTATCAAGTAAAATGTTTAATATAGTTGTTTGACAAGTAAAGGTTTTTTTTATAATTATATATCATATTTATGTTAGAAGTTAATTTAATACGCACTTTGGTTTTTTATAGTGTTTTAATGGTTGGCTGTGTTAATAATCAGAAAAACGAAACCGTTGATGGCGGGTTAAATAAGAGTTCTGCTGATACTTTACCGATGACTTCTAGTGCTTCTGTTAAGGAAGAAAACATCCTTTTTTTTGGAACAAGTCTAACCGCAGGTTATGGTTTGGATCAAAGTGAAGCTTATCCTGCCCTCATCCAGAAAAAGATAGATTCCCTTAAATTGCCCTACAGCGTAATCAATGGTGGATTAAGCGGTGAAACTTCTGCTGCGGGCAAGAACAGGATTGATTGGCTTTTAAAACAACCCATCAAAGTATTTGTTCTGGAATTGGGTGCCAACGATGGTTTGAGAGGTGTTCCTGTTGCTGAAACTACAGCAAATCTTCAAGCAATAATTGATAAAGTTAAATCTAAATATCCTGATGCAAAACTGATTTTAGCGGGTATGGAAGTGCCACCAAATATGGGTGACAAATATGCTTCTGATTTTAGAGATATGTTCAAAAAGTTAGCTAAAAAAAATAAGATGGTTTTCGTGCCTTTCTTACTTAAGGGAGTTGGGGGTGTACCTAAACTTAATCAAAATGATGGTATACATCCAACTGCGAAAGGACAACAAATACTCGCTGAAAATGTATGGATAAAATTGGAAGGGGTATTATAGTACATTTCTCAAAATAGATTCGATATGATTAGAAATATTTACCAAAACTTAATCGAAATAGTGAGTTGATTTAAAACATGGTTATTAAACTTCAGACTTCATGTTTTTTTGTTTTCAGTTTGCTGGTTACTTACATACTCCGAAGGAGACATTCCGAATTGTTTAAAGAATACTCTACCGAAATGTGTTTGGGAGCTGTATCCGACCATTTCCGAAATTTCGTAGATTTTAAGTGTTCTTTGATTAAGTAATTCAGCTGCTTTTTTCAGTCTCGATACTTGGATAAGCTCATTAGGTGTATAATTACAAATAGATTTAATTTTACGATATAAAGTTGGCCGGCTCATGTGCATGTTATTTGCTAGATGTACAACATCAAGATCTGGATTACCAATATTTTTATCTAAAATACATTGTATCCGTTCCAGAAATTCTTCATCAGCTTTAGAAGGAGCAACACTTTTAAGATGAAGTAGGGGAGAGCTAGAAAAATAAGCTTTAATCTTATTTCTATTTTCAATTAAACTGGATACCTGTACCTGAAGGTACTCTGGAGAGAAAGGCTTTTCGATATATACGTCTGCTCCTAATTCTAATCCTTGTATCTTAGACTGCAGCGTAATTTTTGCAGTTAATAAAATCACAGGAATATGGCTGAATTCAATACTTGACTTTATTCTTTCGCACAATTGAAAGCCATCCATTTGTGGCATCATGACGTCACTAATCACTAAATGAATAATTTCCTTCTCCAGAATAGCTAAACCTTCCATGCCATTTGTTGCCGTTAAAACATGAAACTTTTCACTTAGATCATCGGAAATAAATTCCAGGATATCATCGTTGTCATCTATTAGCAAAACAACTTGTTTTATATCTTTTTCCATTTACCTTTTAAATTAAACTCCATTATTTGATGAATTGGAAAGCTTGCTACAAATACATTATTGTCAGAATCACTTTTTTCCAAGTATAAATGTCCTTTATGAAGTTCAGTTAGTGATCTTGAAATGGACAACCCAATTCCTGTTCCTTGCGTAATTTCCGCTTCTTTTGCTCTGAAAAATGGTACAAATATTTTGTCTTTAAGTTCTGATGCTATTTTCCTACCATCATTTATAATGCGAATGCTGAACTGATCTTGACTCTCATTTATACTTAAAATTACCTTAACATGTAATTTGCTATATTTAATTGCGTTATCTACTAAATTACTTATTATTTTATAGAATGCTTCCGCATCTACATAAGCAAAGAGTTTTTCGGCTGGGAGAATAGTTTCATAGCTAATGTTATTTTGCTCCGCGGCATCATGAAATTGTAAAGCAACGTCCTGAAGTAGGTCTGAAACGTTGGCTTTTACAAAGTTTAAGGAAAAACCCTTAATCTCTGTTTTTCTGAAGTCTAGCAGCTGATTAGTTAGGGCAAGTAGCCGCTCTGTATTGCGGTTCATGATTTTTAGGTTTTTTTCTATAGGGGGGACTTCCTTGGCATATTTGATAAGTTTTTCCATGGGCCCTTTTATTAAGGTAAGCGGAGTTCTGATTTCGTGAGCTATATTAGTGAAAAATTCAATTTTAGCCTGGTATATTTCTTTTTCTTTTTTATGTTCAAAGATCTCCATCCTTCTTTTATTATTGATTTTCATTTTCTTACGGTATCTCAGGATGAGGATGGTTATAAAAGCCAGTATTATTAAAGTATAGCATAAATATGCAAAAGTTGTTTTCCAAACAGGAGGAAGTACAGTAATGCGCAATTTAATATTATTCTTACTCCATTCCTTACTGCCACTGATCATTGATTTGACTTCAAATACATAATCTCCGGGCGTAATTTTAGTGAAATATACTTTCCTGTTGGACTTTAAATAGGACCAGTTATTGTATAATCCACTCATTTTGTAAGCGTATGCTGTCGTTTCAGGCGAGTTGTAATTTAGCGCGGCAAAATCTATACTAAAAGAAGATTGATTATGATTAAGTGTAACCTGATTGGTATATAGTATTGACCTAATCAATTTAGAGTCTTCTTTTTTATCATTGATTTCTGTATTATCTATTTGGAAACCCGTTAAGAAAATAGGCGCGGTTTTCGAGGTTGTATGTAGTTGTTCTGGCTGGAAACTAATGAGTCCATTTAAGCTTCCAAAAAACATTCTGCCATCTGTATCTCTAAAGGAAGAATTATAATTAAACTGATCACTTAGTAGTCCATCAGCTTTTGTATAAACTTTTACAGTTTTATCTTTTGGATCAAAACGAATTAACCCTTTTGTACTGCTGAGCCATAATTTGTAATCATTGTCTTCTTCGATCCGAAAAACGAAATTACTTGGTAAGCCATTTTTTACTGTAAAAGATTTAAATGTTGACTTTTCTTTATTAAATAAGGAGAATCCACCACCATCTGTTGCAACCCAGATGTTTTTCCTACTGTCTTCAAAAATACAATTCACTGTATTATTGGCCAGACTACTTTTATCCTTTTCGTTGTAATTGTAATGCTTGTAGGTTCCCTCTCTCAATCTAAAACTAAAAAGACCATTGCCATAAGTACCTGCCCAAATGGTACCATCACTATCCTCTAAAATGTTGTTGAAAAAATAAAAAGGTAAATTTGGTATGGCATCAAAATCATCTTTTTTACGATTATATAGGTAAAGTCCACTCGTAGTTGCAACGAGGATTTCTCCACCTTTAGTTTTGTGTAAATTTAAAACAAAGTTAGATCTCAATGAATTTCCTTTTCCTGCCTGGTAATGTTTTTTAATAATATTGGTATTTATGTCCATTATATCAATACCATGTTCAAAGGTACTGATCCAAAGCTTGTTACCATCAGCTAGCAGACCATGAATATTTGAATGCGCAATACTGTATTTAGTTCCGTTGGGATATAGAGCAATAAAATTCCCTGTTTTGGAATCCATTTTATTCAGACCTGCATCTTCAGTCCCAATCCAGAAAGTGCCATTTTTATCTTTACATATTTCCCTTACGGCACTTCCGCTGATGGAATTCTGCTGTGGGAAGAATTTTGTGAAAACTGAAGACTGGGTAGAGTAATAGTTAATTCCCCCAAAATAAGTCCCCATCCAGATTCCGCCATCTTTATCTTTGCAAAGTGCATATATTGCATTGTCTGATAAAGTATATGGGTCGCTATATTGTTTTTCTAAGTGCGTAATCTTTCCGTTAATGTGATTATAGATATACAGACCAGATTCTGTACCAAACCAATATTCTTGATCATTAAAGGCTTGCATATCCCTAACAAAAATATTTGTTTTGTCTTTATTTTGTGTGATAATGTCTTTAATAACTTTCGTCTTCATGTTGAAGAGCTTAATTCCGTTGTTGGTGGTCCCTATAAGTAACTGCTGGTCATTTGTTTCTATGATGGTGGATACCATTCCAACATTTCCTTTGTTTTTTTTGTCTAACCAGTACAATGTTTCAAAAGATTTACTTAATTTATTATATATAGCAATCGTAGCATCATTGCTAGTGATCAATATTTCGCCATTTTGTCGGCAATAAATAGAGGTTGCTATAAATAAATCTTCTAAATGAACGATAGAAAATATTTTTCTTGATGTATTATAGGTAAACACTTTACCCCAAGAGAGTATCCATATATTACCTTCCTGATCAATAAGCATATTGTTGATAGCCATATCAAGTGTCTCTTTTACGGGTGTAAAAGTTTCTTTCACCTGATTGAATTTGTATAGGCCTTTATCTGTACCTACCCAAAAACCTGCAATTTTATCGCTGAGTAAAGCATGGATTTTATCACTTCCAATACTTCCTGGATTTGCTGGATCATGGCGATAAGTTTTAAAAGAATAGCCGTCAAATCTGTTTAACCCGTCTTTTGTTCCAAACCACATGAACCCACTCTGATCCTGAACATTAGCAAAAACACTGTTGTTAGATAATCCGTTCTCTACTTGATAATGCTTAAAATAATAAGGTTGAGCTTGCAGCATTTTTGCTGTAAGGAGTAAAAAAATAATAGTTATTATTCTCAAAATATTTGGCCTAGTTAGCTCAAATATATTAAAGTTATATTAAAACAACGTATTAGCGAAGTGGACGGCAGGGTCAACGCATTTAAATTTGATTTAAAATTTTAAGGAGAAATTGATCGTCCCAGCCGGCTTTTAGCCTTTTGGTTACCAGAGACCCCTTTGA
>NZ_JBEONS010000020.1:0-69919 GCF_040544395.1 Pedobacter sp. CG_S7
TAAATCTGTTGGTAAAAATTGACCTGATAGTGAAAAATCCATCCTTGTTTTTTGAACAAATTTAACAACTAATCCCCAGAAAATTTACGTGACCCCTTTTTGAGTGGCAGAATTATATTTAATCTCGTCTCCCAATTGCAATGTGTTCGGATTATAGGCTTCTACTTTTGTAACCTCGATCTTAATATCCTTTTTTTGTTCAAAGCCGATAACATAATCAGCAATCCTTTGAGCATCTGCCGAAGCGGAATGGATTTCGTAAGGGGTGTCGGTCAAAATTTTAATCCAACTGTCTACATAAGCAATATGCTGTTTTGGGTCATGGCCGATTTTCAATTCATGGCCTAGCATCATTGATGCAATTTCCGCCCTTAATTCCTCACGGGCATATTCAGGAGTACCAAATTTGTTAACTAAATCCCGATTTAGCCTTGAATGGTGGCCTGTCCAATGCCCTAATTCGTGTAAAAGCGTTGAGTAATACCGATCTGCCGTCTCAAATTGTTTTCTATCTGGCATCTGTATTTTATCAAACAAGGGGGTATAATAGGCCCGATCTCCTGCAACGTGTTCAATTTTCGCTCCTGAAGCTTTTACAATATTTTCTGCCCTAGCGACCTTTTCCCATAATTCAACATCATTGACCTCTTTAATAGGAAGCGGTGGGATACCTTTAATTTGTTCTGCATTAAAAACCCAAGCTTTGGTAACGATGGGGTTGTTATACTTAACGTTAATCATTACAGGTTTACCCTTTTCATCTAAAATGGGCTTTCCTTTTTCATCAAGTTTCTTTCTTAAATCGTGAGTTTTGACAAAATTTATCATCAGCCCTTTTGAGCCTTTTTTAATTTCCCATCCCTCGGCTGTAGCCTGTTTGAAAGTTGCAAAACGGGGGTCAGAATAGGGGCTAAATAAATGGAGATAAAGGGAATTTAACCCTTTATAGGTTTTCCCAGTAACAGCGTTGTAAGACATTACATAATCTGTACCTGCACTATTCCACGGCTTTTGCCACGGAGCAATACCCTCTTTAAGTTGTTCGATTATCTTTTCTGCAACTAACTCATATAGTTTTTTTGGTTCTTCTGCCATTATTCTACCCCCTCCCCATCATTTATTAAATCTTCATCGGGTAGGATATCGGCAACGTCTACACCGTACAATTCGGCCTCGGCCTTATTTAATTCAACATCTTCGCCATTGGCTACCAATTGCAATTTGTTTTCGAGTGAAATTTCAGTTTTAGTTTTCGACATGCTATCTGTTTTGAGTTAAAAAATCTGTTAATTGATCTTTCCTGTTTACGGAAAGAATTTCTTTGAGAAATGGTAGTGGATTAATGCTATTTCCTTTGAATTTGACGATGAAATGTAAATGTTCCCCTGTTACCCTACCTGTTGTCCCACTAATTCCTAAAACCGTTCCTGCTTTAACTAAATCTCCAACCTTTACGAACCTGACGGAAAGATGGCCGTAAGTAGTTTCATACAAGCCATGATTTACTACAACATAATTACCGATGATATTATCATAACTGGAAACTACTACCGTACCGTGTAGAACAGAATAGATATCGGCCTGTCCTGCAGAAAGATCAATTCCGTTGTGGAATTTTACAGCACCTAAAACTGGATGGATACGCAAGCCAAAGGATGATGTTAATATTAACCTATCAATTGGTAACGATGAAATTTCCAAAGGTTCTTTATCAGGTAAGCTATTGATTGCAAACATTGTATCTCTGACAATCTTTACCTTAGTGATTGTATCCTTTTCCTTTTCAACTGGCTTCAATTTGATACCTACAGAATTAACCTGCTCAATGCTCCTTATAGAATTGAACTGCTGGGCATTGACCTTAAGGACAGCAAAAAGAAAAAGCACAAATGAGTAAATTATAATTTTTTTCATAACGTTTTACTATTATTTTGAGGTAGCCGATTTATTCCAGGATTCCAAAAACGATAGTGTTTCTTTTCTTCCGGAAGATCTGCAGAACTTCCAAACATTATTGTTTTGGAAGTGCAGCACACTGGATCTGCACTTGCTCCACTATCGAAACGATAGTATTCTATGAATAATAGGCGATGATATCCTCAACATCTTTCCTGATTTTCATAAAATTTGCATTGAGGATTTTTGCTTTGTTACCTTTAAAATCATAGAAGTTTGGTAAATCCCTATAATTATCTTCCTCTCTTTTGATATCGGCCATATTAAGATTGACCTTGCAATGGATATTAGAGGTTTGGTATTTACCTGTAAATTCTCCCCCTACATCCTCCGCTATCAAACCGACCAATTCCCCAGTATTTAAAGAAGCTATTTTACCGCTAGGTATTAAGGGTTCATATTTTTCATTCAGGGAAACCGATGTTTTAGAACGGTCGATGCTTAATCCCTCACCAATTTGTTTTTTCTTGCCGAACAGGGTTTGTAACCATTCTAATGTTTCCTTATTTCTTACCGAACCTGAAAGAACATTACCGATAACTGCGGTCATTGTTGTAGCAGTATCCTTTCCTTGAAGTTGTTTTAATTGTGGTAATTCTTGTAAACCCAAAAGAACAGCCACCTTATTACTTCTTGCCGTTGAAATCAAATTTTCAACCTTATGTATAAATAGGGTTGGGGCTTCATCTGCAATTATGGCGGTCGGTAAATTTCCTTTTGTATTTATTAGTCTGGTCAATCTATTTACCACAACCGAATAACAGGTTGAATTAATATTTTGCGTTGCTGGGCTGTTAGCCAAGATTAACAGTGATGGGTTTTTTCTGTCACTTATTCTTAAATCGAAATCATCAGCAGAAAACACCCAAGCAGTTTCTTCCGTATTCAACCTAGATATGAAAATTTTTAATGTTCCGATCTGCCCCTCCAACTGATCATAAGCTTTTTTTTCAAGTGCTGATCTAAAGGGAGATAGTAAACTTTCAAGTACAGGGAATGTGGTTAAGCACTGAAATATTTCTTCATAGGTTCTATTTAAGAACGCAAGTAAATGGGAGAATGTAGAATACTTCCCTCCCTCATGTCTGGATACAAAGTAAATACAAGAAGCCAAAAAGTTTACGGCCGACTGCGTAAAAAATTTATCAGCTCCACCGCCACCATCACTTTTTTGCAAACTTTCAACAATAGCCTCTGCCGTTTCAGATGCATCGGCCAACGTTACGATATAATCAGCTCTAAGTGGATTAATACGTCTACTTTTCTCTACCTTATCTAAATTGATTACGTTAAATTGAAAATCTTTCATTTTACCGTTCTGCTTTGCCAATAGATAATGGTAGTAGGCAATTTGCCCTAAATCAGGGAATTTGAAATCATAAAGGCACATTGTGTATTCCTTTGCGATCATTTGTCTTATAAAGGGATTTACCACTCCAAAAGATTTTCCTGAACCAGGTGTACCGATTAATATCGTACCCCTGAAAGGATTTACAATATTAATGTACCCGTTGTGAACCTTTCCTTTATAATAAAATTGCATTGGAATGTTTACGGAATATGGAGTAATTACGGCCTTGGTTTGTTGCATAAAGCTCTCCCCTTCGATATTCCATTCATCTTTACCAAAATTACTCCGAATGATCTTACTAATATTATCCATAGAGGTATGTATCAGAATTGCTCCTATCAAGGAACATGTTATAAAACCGATATCAGCTAATGAAGTATAGGGGAAAACATACTTTCCATTTGAATGGAGAAACCACACACTGCCAAAGAACAGCATTAATCCTATGGTCAATGGGTAGACAATATGTTTTTTGGGGTCTAAGTCTAATTTTTTTTTGCTCAATGTTCCAATACTAACAAGGCAAATTATAACCAAAATAGATAGTTTGCTTACAAGAATGTTTTTGTACAAACTCATGTTACTAAGTTTGCTGAAAATAGTAGCAAACCCGTTCCCCATCTTTCCTGATATAAAAACAGGCTCGGCATAGATAAACATTAAAATCTCAAAAAATAAAGAGAGATAAATAACGAATTGCAACAGGCCGTGTAATTGCTGTAACTCTTTTTTTTCTTCCATTTAAAAAGGATTGAAACAAAAGAGGCGGTAACAAGTACCGCCTCTTTTTGATTAAAATTATTCGTTAGTTATGGAGTAAAATATTAATGATGTTATCGCTTATAAAAAACAAAATGGCAGACCAGACTAAAGCGATCAGGCAGAAAATGACCGCTATATATTTGGTTTTTTTAGTCCAATGTCTTAAGCGGGTGGCCTTTGAAATAAGGGAGTAATAAATCACATACCCTAGAACCATTTCAACTGCTATAATGCTTGCTAGCATAAAGAAAATTGCAACATATACATTAACATACCTATCAATTTTTAAGAATACTAATAGCACCGTAAAGCCTAACAAAAGCATTAAAATATGTTTTGTCCTGATAAATGGCTGATAAGAGATTGTTGTTTCCATAATGAATAGATTTTTAGTTTATTGGTATTCTTATACCTGCCTCCAAACCAACCCTCCACCGTTCGGATAAATTGCCAAATAAAACATACTGGTTTCGGTTGATGATCAGAAAATCAAAACCGTGACCTATACTTTGGGCAAACTCGAAACCTGCTTGGGGTGCCAAAATAAATTTCTCTGTATTAGAACCTAAACCTGCTCCCATTCTTAACCTGACGGCTGTATTTACATTACGCCATAGAACAGGTTTAAGAACAAGGCCACCCATAACAGATTTGGTTTTTACTTCTCCGTATTTTTGGTAATACTCTGCGAAGATTTCATTTTGATTAAAATACTTCGTGCTGATATCCAAGCTTAGAGTAGTGGAAAAGGCATCGTTAAAAAAGTAACCGCCCCTTAAGCTTAAAAACTTTGTTCCGTTTTGAGCCTTAACATTTGTGCCTAGCAGAAATATTGTGAAGGCAATAAATAAAGCCTTTTTCATTAGAGTGTATCTGCATTAAGAACGTCCGAATAATCAAGCTGTAAAGTGATTACCCTACCTGAAATCTGTTTTTCGGATAGTTCAATAGTGAGAACCTTGTTATCAGGGAATGTGAATTTTTTAAAGGCAAACACATTTCTATATTTATGTTTAAAGGCTGAATTTTCGTAAAGCTGGTAAGCTGGTTTAAGTTCAATGGATTGAACATTTGTAGCCTTGGTTATGCGCTTATCATCAATCTTAAACCTGAACTTGTCAATGTCATATTTTAAATTTGTTGAGTTCGTGTAAGTTACGTCAACAAAAACATAATCATCTACGGTATAAACGTTGTTAATTTGTCCAGTCATTCCGTAAGCTGTTGACCTTACGGCATGGTTCTTCGTGCCATTCTTTAGAGCAGTCAAAGCGTAATTATGCAAGTCATTTTGTGACATAGGCATTGTTCCTACATCTAATGGGTTAGTATTTTTCGGTAGAATTTCAATTTGGGTTTGAACACTGCTTTCGTTCTCTGTGTACCAAACATCATACTGGGCTATAAACTTTTCCCCAACGATAGTTACAATTCCTAAGCTATGGTTTACAAAACCGTATTGTTTAACGCTATCGGGAATATACTTCAAGCGTAGAACATTCTTTACTGGCAAATCTCCCAACATTGATTTTGTTGAAATATCCGCATACTGAATAGGCTCGGGAGATACAAAATGTAATGATACATTTTTTGTTAAGTAAATCCTTTCAAGCTTATTTTTCAATAGAGTTCCGTCCGTACCTTTTTCTTGTGCAAAGCTATTGATGGAAAAAAGAAAAAATGAGGCTAAAAATAAAAATGTCTTTTTCATGTGTCTAAGATTAATAGTTGTTTTGTTGTTCTTTTAATTCATCAGGGTCGATTAAGTAGACATAAGAAGCATACTTTAATTTCGCTTTGTTCTGCCTGATCAGTTTAGATACTGCGGTAGATGTTGAGGTAAACAATTTTGATAAGGCACTCATATAAAGTTGGTTTGCATTTTCTGGATTTTGTTGCACCTGAACACTTGAACCTATATCACTAATTTCCTTTGTGAACGCCCTGAAAGATGATGCGGGTACATAAAGCCCCTCCATACCGTCCAAGTCGTATATAGCCAATTTAACAGGTAGTATTTTATCATCTGTCATTACCGAAAGGACGGTGAGTTTAACCCTCTGTTCGTCAAATCCTGATATCAACGCATAGATATAAGTACCCTTTTTAATTAGGTGTTTACCTGCCTTGATATCTTCCAGTAAACGGATGCGAACCCTTGAACCTGCGTAACCTGTAATTGACTGGTCAATGATGGCCTTAATAAAGTTATTAGATTTGGAAACTGTAACTGTATTGAAAGCTTCGTTTACATCTGTAGCCTTTACTACGTCTAATTTCGGGAGTTTGACAGAAACGTTATCAACCTTTTTCAATAAGTCCTCTTGCTTTTTATTTGCTTGGTAATCAGGGTCGCTGGTCTTTCCTATACTGTCAATTACTTTCATCTGTTCTCTGAAAAGTAGCATTGGGTCTTCGTATTTTTCCCTCGAGTTATTTTCGGGGATACGGTTTCCATTTCTCCCCTGACCTTGCAGATTTGATAAGGCGTTTGCTAGTTCTTTATCTTCCCTGCTCATACTGTTCCCAGTGTTTCGGTTTTCATAGGCAGACATACTTTGAGGGATGTTATTACGTCCTGAATAAGCCGAATAACCGCTACTCTTTCCGTTTTTGGTGTTTGACTGGGCATATTTGGCCTTAAATGCATTGTCAATGCTATCTAGCATATATTTCTCTCTATCGTTATATTGTCCTTGTACTTGCCCTCGATCATCAACATCATCGGCTAAATTGCCTATAGCAGTATAACCGTCTCCCTCTTTATAGCTATTCTTGAAAGCATCTAATTTTGTTCCGATATCTTTGTTTTTAACTTCATCGGACACCGATGCGATACCTGTTTGTAATTCAGGCGTTTTTTCTGCTATTCTCTCATCATCTTTATTAAAAGATTTGAAACAGTAAAAAAGTCCAAACAATGGAAGTAGTGCGATTAGTGGGATAACATATTTCGGTTTTTTAAAATCTATTTTCATCGCTTTCTATTTTTTAGGTTTTTGTTGGTGGATTTCGAACTGTTTGATCGCCTCTTCTAAGAATAAGGTGTCTTGGTGGGTAAGCTTGGGTTTCTTCAAAACCTGCTCTACCTGTTCCCTCAATTTGATCAGATCAAATACCTTTTCACCTGCTTTATAGGTTTGGCCTATTCCATCAGAAACATTGGTTGCAACTCCCCCACTTTCTCTCACATAGTGGGGCATCTTGTCTTTTTGCCGTTGACTGGGTGAAAACACTACGAAACACATAATCAACGAAAAGGCAATAGCAACTAGCATAGCTATATAAACTTGTTTAGAATGGCTGGTAAGAAATGCTGTGCTTTTTTGTTCTGCTACCGTAAAGTATTTGCTGAACTCTTTTTTGATTTCAGATGTAACTGTTACATCTTTGTCTTGATTAGAACTGATTTTTTTGAACATTGGTCAAGTCTTTATTTTCTAAAGTTTTCCAGTTGGTTATCAATACACCATGCGAATTATTATCACTTCTAGGGATATCTTTTAATCCGCCGGTTGTTATAAGGGAACGGGTTACAGTTGAACTTCGTCTCTCTATAATTTGCTTACCATAGTAGAAAAATTTTTTGTTCACTATATCAATATTTATACTGTCAGTCTGTAGAGTCAAGACCGAACTAGATGAAAGAATGGAAGAGAAATAACCTTTTTCTTTTAAGTTATTGTATTGTAATGCCCCACTTTCGTCTATAAGATACATTGCTCTTTTCATTTGATAATCGATGTACTTATCATCAGGGGTAAGAGAGAAAAATATACTGTGGAATAAATCAACCGAGGCTTTATATTCAGCAGGTCGGTTAAGTTGCATATTGGTTTGTTTAGCCAATATGGGAACGCTGTTATCAAGAATATATATATTCTCCCTAGCATTGCTAACCTGTTTGTATGCAAAGAATGATACAATACCTGATATCAGTATGGATGCTATAAAACTTCCAACGGAGATAACTAAGGCTAGTCTAATTTTATGTTCAATGTTTTTGATTAGCATATTAGATGGGGTTAAATGAGAAAGGGCTTGAAAATTCAAGCCCTTATTGATCGTTTATTTGTGTGTAAAAAGGTAAATACTATTGTTCTATTGGTGGAGCTGTAGCAGATCACTAACCCTGTCATAGTATTTTAATAGTGTTTTGTCAAGCTGCAGTCCGGGATCCTCAACAAAAACACTATCGTTTTGGATGGCGCTTTAATTCCTGGGCAACACTAAATAATAGTATTTTATTTTAATAATCCTTTGGAAGCGATACGAGCAACTTGCGAGCCTGTGCGAGCTGCTGTTGATGATGCGGAAGTAATACCAGATGTTGAGATAATCCATGTGCTAATACTAGGAACAGTTGTTATAGCAATAGCACCTACTAAAAAAGTTACGATTACTAGGCCAAACGATAATAGCCCATTACCTGCAAACCAAGCTAATTTTTCCATTGTATTAGCACCACCTAGTAAACTGTTGTACTTGTCTATTTCTATCCCCATTGTATATTCTTGCAACATTCCTACAACATAAAGAATGAGGTAGGCAACACCAACATATAAATTGACTGATACAAATCGGGCTATCCATGTCGTGAATGCATCCCTAAAAGCAGGCAGAACACTTACGGCAACGGAAAAAGGCCCGAGTATGACCAAAATCGTTCCATATATGATTTGTAGCATAAAGACAATGTAAACGCATATCCTTAAAATCCAAAGGCCTAATAATTCTATCATTTGGGTAACAAAAAGTTGAATGGCCGTCTGCATTCTAATCCGCATTTCAACTATGGGGTTATAAATATTGTCCGCAAAAAAGCCCTTAACATTCTCCACAATCTGCTTACCAACGCCTTTGTTTGTTTCATCAGCCTCTTTCTCTGCTATTTCGGTACTTGCTTGCATCTTTAATAGTTCGTCGCTAACCTGTATCATTAACCCTGCTCTTTCGTAGCGCATATTGTTAACTACAGTAATTTGACTTTCGAACATTGCCTGACTTTTATTAGCCACTAATTCTGTGGGGTAAGCAATGACGCGAACGAAAACCCCCCACCACATGATCACCATCATCAAACCAAAAGGACGAAGTAGAGGCATTATTTCTAAATTCTTATCGCCTGACATCATTTCATAACTTTTTATAGAAAAGAAAATCAGCATAAAAATACATGCCAACCCTTGTGCATCATATATGAATGATGCCCAGTTTCCATAGGCATAATCCCGCATTCTGCTAAAGAATTTCATAACAGAACTTTCATATAGATCATTTCCCTGCATGAAGCTTACTGCCTCTTTGTACTTATCACCGACTACTGGGTCAGCCTGTGCGTGAAATGTAAGTACCCCGACCATCAGGATACATAGAATAATAATTTTGTTTCTCATTTTAGGTTTTTCCTCCTTCCCATTATGTTGTTTAGCCTTTGTTCGGCCGTTTGTGGATTTTCAATTATGATGTTTTTGTTTTCCCTCTGATTTTTGAGTTTTTCTTTAAAGTCGAGCATCATAGCAGCCATATCTAACTTGTGCCTCCATGTTTCAGCAAGCTTTCGATGTTCAAGCATAATTCTATGGTACATCAAAATTCTTTGTCCCCTATCAATGTCGACAGATTTTGCAAGCTTATAGCGATCTAATAGGCTATTCATTTCAGTTAAGTACCAATTGTAAGCCCCACTCTCGGCCATATATAGAACAACCTTTGCAGGTACGCCCGTAAAGGCATTTTTAACGATATCGTCTAATGGTTTTAGCTCCTTTTTGTAATACATCTGATAAAGTGGATCTGCAAAGGCAACAGTACTTGAATAGTTAGTAAACTCTGCTAAGGCGATGTTTCTAAGGGTATCAGATTGTTTTTTATAATAATCACTTGTTACCTGCATTGCGGTTGCTAATGCCAAACGTTGTGTTTGCTCCCCCCCTGCTTTCAATGGTCTTCGGTCTGTATCCTTATAATTCGGATGTAATAACCAAGTCATAGCATAGGCAGTCCAAGAACTAGGTTTCCACCAGCTCCATTCAGGGTCAAATTTATCATCATCCCACTGCGCATAAACCATCCTTTCCTGTTGATGGATGATAGCTTTATCAGTAATTTTCTTTTGTGCGTTGGCGCTTATAAACAAAAATAAGCAACCTACTAGTAAGTAAAGCTTTTTCATTGTCCCAATATTCTACGTTTAGTAATAATTTCATTGAGCTTTTGCACATCTCTGTTTATATATTCATTATAAGGATTTAGAGATTTCATCAAGCCTCTTTGTTTCGCCCAATACATATTTTGCTTAATGGTATAAATCATAGCATTCATAATCTGTAGTTCTTTCACAATCTTGCTGATCAATTCATCACGAACATTGTAATTCATCATTACATCTTGTTTATTATCAAGAATGAAACTCGAAACATCGCCAACCATTTTTATACCTCTCATTTTTAACTGCTGGGCAATATCTTCCGCAAACAATAGCAAAGCTGGATTCCCTTGAGCCAACTCTACTGCCTCACTGCTGTTCTTGAATATATCATTGATCAGGTAGCCCATTTGACGAACTTGAATTGCATCCCTTAATGCCTCGTTGACTTCCGTCAAGGAGCGGTTGATCATGGTCTGAACCAAAACAACACTGGATAGATTTATACCAATATCATCAGTATTACGTCTAATCTTTTCCAAAGAGGCGTGATAGCCAAGTTCAGCTCCCAGCCTTACAGAGGCATTGGCATTAACTTGATTTAAATGTCCTCTATCTAAGACGACCCTTTGAGCGTAGGTACTTGTTACACCAAACAAGCAAGCCAACATTAACCAAACCCTTTTCATTGTTTGAGGATTTTTACATTATTCATTATGTCATTGACCAAAGTTTCTTCCCTGTTTATGTAATCTGAAAAAGGGTCTGTACCTCTTTTCTTCAAGACCGAAGCTTGCAATGTTCTGGCTACACCTCCTGATAAATATGAGATAGTTCGCAGTTCATCAAGTATATGCTGAAAAAGTATACGCCTATCAGAAACTTTCATTTGGTTCACATCACCGATTACAGCACAAAGCCCTATGAGATAATTAACCAAAGAATTAGCTTTTTGCACAAAAATAACCTCACTGTCGAGGGCAATTGGTATGAGTAAAGGATCACTTTGGGAATAAACTACTATCTTCTGTTGCTCTTTGATGATTTCTCTTACCAAAGGGGTTGCGCTTACTCCCATGTTGACAGCATCAAAAATAATTGACATTTTAGCAAATCTTTCCTGTAGTGTTCGATATCGGTTTTTGACACTTGTCATTAAAGTTTTATTGGTTGATTCGACTGCTGTGTTCTTTGCCTGTTGGTTTTTAGCCTCGATCTGCTTGCCGTATTCAGTCTTATTGCTCTCGACCAATTGATGTAGTAGGGGAACATTTAACTGACTGTAACTTCTGAAAGCTAGCAGGAACAAGACTGATAAAAATATTAATCTTTTCATGGCTTAGTATTTTAAGTATTTTCTTCTTTGTATTATACCGTCTAGCATTTGATCATCCATATTGACGTAACCCTGAAATGGATTAAGAGATTTCCATAAGCCCCGCATTTGAGCGTAATACATCGCCCTATACATCCCATATGTTAATGACCGTAAAATCAGTACCTCTGTAAGAATATGAGATATCATCTTAGACCGCTCACCTGCGTCCATCAAATTATCCTGCCCCCCCTTTAGAGCGAAACTGCTTACTTCAAGGGCTAGTTTTGTGGCTCTTTGATAAAAAAAATTGGCCTGTTCTTCGGCAAAGACTAAGAAGACTGGGTTCTTTCGGGCGATTGCTAAGCCCTTATTGATATCATCAGTCATCCCTATAGCTATCCTAGAAATTTCCTGTACATCTGAAAGATTGGTAAGGATTGAATTAACTTCGGATAAACCCCGATAGATACGGTTTTGCATATCGTTGACTATTCCGAGTTGACCTGTTACCGCCAACTGTCCCCGCTCTACCAATGTTAGTTTATCTTTAGTAACATTTAACTGGGTGTTGATGATACTTGCGTGAGCAGCTGTAGCCGCCGATACAGCAGGATCAATATACAAGGATTGAGCCTTTGCCCAAGTTATACCGAGGCAAAAAAGGCCTAATAAGATTACTTTTTTCATGTGATAAGTGTTTAATTTAACTCGAATTGAGCAATCCGATTTTCCCAATAGAAAGGCTTTCCAATACTATTGATCTTCTTGAAAAAGATATCTAGCTTTATGTTCGACCGTTTAAAATCGTTCACGAAATTTTCTAAGCCTGATTGATAGCCGTTATAATATTTGCTGTAAATCTCTACTGCTGATTTTTCGGGCTTTTCTGTTGTAAATGCTAAATATTGATGCAAAGAAACCTCTACACCGTAAACCTCTCCAACTGACCCCCTCCTAATATAAACCTCTTTAAACCTGTCTCTGTTCTCTATGTTATCAAGCTGATTAATGGTAAATATTTTTTTCCTCTCGTGGGGGTTGATGGAAAGCAATTTTGCAATTTCATCGAAATTGTCTTTGAACTTGGTTTGGTCTAATAGGCAAACAGTATCCGAATTACTAATGATGCTGTCTTTTACAACAACGTTTCCGATAATATCACCCAGCTCTTGTGTTACGACAATTGCCTCACCATAAAACTTTCTAACTGTTTTGTAGAGGTATAAAATATATCCTGCCATTAAGGGGGAAGCTATTGCTTTCCACGCTTCTTCAATTATGAGTGCTTTTCTCTGATCTTTTCTAAACCTCATTTTTTGGATGAAAACATCCATAATGATTAAGGTTACGATTGGGAACAAAACTTTATGTTCTTTAATACTGTCTATCTCGAAAACAACAAACGGCTCTGTAAATAAAGAACCGTCTACCTCTTCGTTTAGGATTTGGTCAAATTCTCCACCTTTGTAAAACTTTTTAAGTACATATCTAAATTCGTCAATGTCAAAAGGTATTCTTTCTTGTTCTTTGATCTCCGGAATTTTATATAACGCAAATTGATAGAAAGAGTTAAAATTGAGTTCAACAACGTTCTTCTTTTTAAATTCCTCTTTGTTCTTTGCCTTGGCTTCATATAATTTTCGGCTGTAAACATCATCAGCTTCATCCTCTCTAAGCAATTGTATAGTAGCTTGTTTGGCCAAATTATAAATTCGATCATATTCCTTTACATATTGATCAAGCTTTTCATCAGGTGTTCCGACAAAATCATTCGTAAGTTTCTGTGCCTGTTTTTTAATGTCGTCAACATCTAAAATTGCTCTATCAGAATAATCAAACTCGGCTACTTCTGCTTCAGCTTCTTTAAAAATTTCGTTTTCTTGGATATCTGTCAGGTCTACAAAAAGAGGCTTACTGAAAAAATTACTGTAGTAGGATGAAATCACTTGCATAATAACGTCACTTTCAACCTGATTTACCGAGCCCTCTGCTCCTTTCCACAATAGGGAAACTAAGGTTTTTAAAAAATCCTTTTTTTCTATGTTGTACTCACCCTCATTAATTGCAAAGGGGTTCATTGTAATCGGTTTTTCGTCTGAATAAGTTATGTACTTACCACCGTAATAATTACATAAGCCCGAGTATGAGTGTCCTGTATCCACAATAACAACATCCATCAGCCATTTAGGGTCGGGTGAATTATTGTACATGCAATACTGCTCAATCAATGCATTCATAAAAAAAGATTTGCCTGAACCACTCGGGCCAAGAACAAATTTATTTCTGTTATTTATTCTACCCGTTTGCATCGGCAAATCGGCAGGGTCAATAGCTACGGGTACGCCTTGTCGGTCGGTAAATCTGATTTGGAAACCACTTTCTTCATCCTTGGACAAGGCTTCCTTAAAAAAAAAACATAGGGCGGCATCAGAGGTTGTTAAAAACAGATCGTAATCTTTTAACTCAACAGTGTTGCATGGTAGTGCCGATCTAAACAGCTCCATTTGATTATAGGCGTTCTGATTAGGAACAATACCTTGTTCAAAAAGTGAACTTTCAATATAATTGCAGGTCTGTTGTATCCTTTCAGCGTCCGCACAAACTAAAATATTGTAATGCGAATTGACCAACATTTGGTTCTCTCGTGCAACGTCAACCAGTAATTGATCAATATCCTCCACGCACATTGAATTTGCTGGGTCAGGTATTCCCGAATGCCTTTTGCGTTTTAACTCTAGCTTTCTCTGGGTAATATTTTGTGCTGGAATATCTATAACCTGATTGTACACAATCGTTTCATAGTTGGGTACATTATAAAGGAAACCCATTGTGTCGATTGGAAAACCTTTTAAACTGTCTTTATCGTTTCGTTCAAGATGGGTCGATACCTTTTCAGGCAAATCAATGACATCGATATTTATAAGGCTGATACTTCTAATGGCTTTGTTACCCATTCTAATTTCTTCCTCCCCAGCACTCATGTTGTTCAATGAAACGTTTTTTGTTTTGAAGTTCATTGATAAGATACGCATCACGTAATTATCGATTTCATTTGAATTAAGCACTTTCGGTGACAGGTTGTTTCGCTTCAGCAAGTCTTCAAGTTTTCCGATGTTTTGTTCAAATTCTTTATAATTTTTGGGGTTGTAGGAATAGAAACTTCCTCTTTTTCCCTTTCGGGTTATTACTAAATATGTTGTTAGTTCTGTATATTCTCTACCATTGAAATGTTCATCATACTTTTGTTGCAAGTAAACTTTCGCATCTTTTCTGTCGTAGATTTTTTTTGTAAGAACATCTTGTTTTTGAATAACGTAACCCTCTCCCAGTATCTTAATCATATTAATATATAACTGGTGGCAACTGTCGTATGCCGATGGGTCTGCCGAGTATTGCAGGACTGGGTTATTCATTTTGATGATAATCGCATAATCACCCTTTAGATTGTACAATGTTGGATATTTGCCTACTTCATCTGTTCCAAAATAAGGCAAACTAAACTCCGTTTTTCTTTTTTGTGCCATTTCTCAATTTTTTAAAATCCGAACCAAACTGGAATACACCCGTATGCCTAGTTTTAAAGTGTAATCCTTTCTTCTGCTGTTGTGCAGTAAAATAAAGCCCACCAATTAGACCACCTACGCAAACAAATCCGCCTAGTGCCATACTTGTTAAGCTACCTATCAAACCGCCCAATACAAGGGATATCACCAGTGAAGCGAGACCCCAACCAATAAATTTTCCTTGAAAACCTTTGTAGATAAGGGGCTTTTGCAAGCCCCTATAAATGTTGAATTGTTTTGCCATTATTGCTAAACTCCAAAGAAAGCTTTGATGACAACCGCACTTAGAACTAAGAAAAGGCAACTACCGCCCCATCCCATGAGTTCTTTGTTGATATCCTTATCACCCGAGTTCCATTTAATATAAACTAGAACCCCACCAATAAGACCAACTACGGCACCGATACCAAGGCAGAGTGTGGCAATCGGGTCTACATACTGACGCAATGAAGTGTTAGCGGCATTGATACCCGTTACACCGTCTGCCATTGCTACTTGTCCACTTAAAACACATAAGAATGCGAGGGCGAACGCTTTTTTAAATTTGTTTGACATTTTCATAATGAAAAAAATAAGGATTAGAGATTAAATGATTAAAAAATTTATGGACTTAACATTGAAATGTTCTTGGTTGGATAGTATGTAAATGCTATCTTTTTTGTGCTCGAGTAGAGCTGCTTTGTGCAGAAAAACTATTAAAATTTGGGTATAGCTGACGTGATCTGCGGATGCTCCGCTATGAAAACGATAAGATTTTTATTAAACCCCGTAAAGTGCGCCTATCATTACTGCTACTATTTCGAAAAAAATACAGGATAGGAACCAACCAACAACTTGGGCATCAATATGATGTTGACCTGTATTCCAGTTAGAGTAAACTCTAACACCACCTATTAGACCTGTAATAGCGCCCACGGCGTAGCACAAATTGACTAAAGAATTGTAGCTACGTTTAACCTCTCTAGTTGCATCACCTATTTCTTGTAGACCAGGTTGAGAAAAAGTAGACAAACAGAGCGCACAAAAAAAGGCTGTGATTATCACAACCTTTAAATGGTCAATTATTTTGTCTCGTTTCATATTAAAATACAAATGAACGTTTTACATCGATGGTCTCACTTTTTGCCAATTTGATCAAATCGGACATTTGAGTAATCCCACCCGTTGATTGGTTGATGTTGTGGGATAAAAGATTTAGTTCCTCTGTATCTTCATCCTCCCTCTCCCAAACTGTGTTTGCAATGGGTTCTTCTTGCACGTCATCGTCGGAAGCAATTTCTTGTGTAATAGGAATTGGAATATGATCTTCAACCTCTGTAGCTAAAACATCTTCGTGAAAGGTTAGTTCATCAGAATTGCTTGCGGATGGCGAGGTACTTTGTGACTTGATGCTATCTATAATAATATTGATAAGGTAATAAAGGACATAAGCAACTAGTACAATAAGAGTAAATTTTGACCAACTCATAATTATAAATCTTTAAGTGAATTTTTAAGTGAATTTTTGATTTCAGTTTTTATATCGGGGTAACGCTCCATAAAATCGTCTAAAAGGAAGTTTATAAATTGGGTAACATCTATATCAAGTGCATTTTTTAGATGGCCTAGTATTGCTGAATGTTTGTCATCAATTCTGATCAGCATCTTCTTGCTACCCATTACTTTATGTTCACGGATGGCAGATATTACCTTTTCCAAATCGCCACCTTTTGACGTTGGTCGGTTTGACAAATCTTTTTTTGGTGATTCATTTTTTATTTGCGGTGGGCTTTCTTCTTTATATATTTCAGTTGCTTTTTCCCCCTGTGAAGAATTTTGATCAACTGGTTTATCACGCTCCTGTCGCACTTGTGCGGTTAACGCTTTAATGGATTGCATTGTCATGGGCTTTACTTCTTAAAAATTCATTATAGATTAATTCAAATACAGGAGCAACAACCTGTATGACAGTAGGGGGTGTTTCGTAGGTTGTTATACGTTGAAAATCTATCCTTTCAGCTATTGGCTGGGTTACGGCACCAAATTTCTGTAAACCAGTATTGACACTTTCTAAGGTTTCATATTTTACGCTGGCTCTAATCCTGTTCGGTATAAAAACTATGGGTACATCTTTGTTAAGATATTTTACTACAGATGAAAAGTCAATGGTTGCATTGACTGAAAATTCATCATAGGCAAAAGGGCTAATGATTAAATCCACCCCTTCAAATATTGGAATTAGTGCATCATTCTCAATATTACCTGCTACATCTAGTATTGCAATCTGATCTTGATTTTCCTTGAATACACTGCTGATAATATCAAATTGATTAATTTCTAATGTTTCAACCTCGTAAAGCGGAGGGTTCTCTAAAACTAATGAGGCTTGGTGTTTATTGTAAATAGATTGTTGGTTGTCCATATCAAATATGACAACTTCCCTGTTTTGCACTAAGGATAGATAATTTGAAAAGAGTACCGCTAGAGTAGACTTACCCACTCCCCCTTTTTGGTTTGCAAATAATATTATCATAATAGTTGTGGTTTAGCGTGTGTTAATTCTTGCCTTTTTTTCTCTGCGCCTGTTTCGTCCATGTATTTGGCTATCGTCTACATCATCTGAAATATTCAGATCAAAGCCCTCAATAGCCTCTAGTAAACTGCTTGATTCTTGTGGTTCTAATTCTGAAAAGTTCGAATAATCTTTTTGTATTGATTTTGAGTCGTTTTCTTTTTGCTGTAATAACCCCTCATTGTTTGCCAAGATTGAAAACTCCTTTTCACTAGTTACCCTTTTAACATCTAACAGGTAACCGTTATCTTTATCCATTACGTAGAGAGATCCAGCATGTGTGTGTATTTCGAGTTTATGAAAGTTTAAACCCTCATTTATTGAACCGAACTCATATATTGCTGATTTTAAATAAGCTGATATTTCGTGTAGTTTCTCTTTAGGGATTTGTGAAAGTGATACCTCAAAATCTTTATCTGCAAAGATGTTGTTAACCGCTTCCTGTTCTTTGTAGCTATCAACCTTTATTACGTGTGTATCAATTTTTTGGAACTCCCCTTGTTTGATAAATTCTTTTAATGGCATTATTTCCCCACCCTTGAAAACCACACTTTCCTTATTATCTATGATTGTGTAACCATGAGGCGGTAAATCATTTTTACCATGAAATACTATATCCAGACCTACCCTCTTTAGTTTATCGGCAAGATCAGAGGTATAACCAACCTGCTTAAGTTCTTTGGTTCTGGATGGCTCATATACTGGCCGAATTTCAGAACTGTTTGATTTTTTATACTTTGCGACGATCTTCCTCACTTGGGCAATTCTTTTCTTATCAGGATTATATTGCCCTATCTTTTTATTTACCTCATGCATCGGTATTTCCCCCTGAATACTATCGTACTTTCTTAGGATAATTTTGCTTTCATCACTACTTGTACGAAAGCCCCTTTGCTCGAGCAATAATTTAAACTGGGGTAAACTAGACACGTTAAAAGCGAAAGCCCTCTTAATAGTTTCTGCGGTGTCGTGCTTAATATCGGTACGCATTATTTTTTGAATGGCCGAGGCTGATTTTAGATATTCCAAACTGTCGGGTATTTTCAAACCGTTGGGCTGTATTCTACTACTCACAAGATGAACATGATTGTTATCGGTATCCTTATGGAAGATGACCATGTAAGGATTTTGGCTGTAGCCCATTTCTTTCATATAGGCATCAGCAATTTTTGTCAATTCCTGTTTATCATACTCCCTACCAGTACATGATATCATCGCATGAAATTGTTTTTCCTTTACTTCCGAATTGATGGATGAATAAGCTTTAAGGTAATTTTTGTATTCCTCCGGCATGAGGTTTGGAACATTTTGCAGGTAGCCGAAATTTTCAACTTTCATCAGCTCGCCCAAATCTTTTTCAGTTTTCTTGGTATTGTAGCTAACTCCGTTGAAAGAACTACTACTGTTAAGAATTTTTGCTAACATACTATCCTTTCATAATTCGGTACATTAAACGGAAAAGCTTGTGTAACTCGCTTTCCTGCTCGAGAAAGATTTTCATGTGATTGTTGAAATCAGTTACTACGTTTGGCGGTAGATCATGGGTCTTAGTAATCGTATTAGCGTGCTTAGCTAATTGATTGATATTACTTCCAACCCTGCCAATGTCTGCCCCGATGATTGATAACTGATTGATAACATCTTTTGTAACAATGAAACTTTGATTTTCTAAAACTCGCTTTTTAAAAAGCATTGTTCTGTTCAAACCTGTATCATTTTCCAGCTGTCCTAAAGCGGAGTATTCTTTTGGAGTTAACCTAAGATGTACTTGTTGTGTCGCTTTATCTTCTGGTTTTTTTTCAGGTCTACCACCTTTATTTCTACCCATAATATTGTGCTATTTGTAATAAGAAAAATGAGTTGCGAATTTTTCCCTACCCCCATTTATTAAAATCTAATGAGGTACGAATGGATTTTATGAATGGGCAAGAGGTTAAAGTGATCCAAAAACCCGTAGAGTTTTTTGATACACGAAAACACATCTTGCAATATGAAAAACAACAAACTGTTTTGGCATTAAAATCGCCTGAATTACGGTCGCTCAAGATATAGCGATATGGACATCCCTTTAGACCATAACCATTATTTCCAATCATCCAAAAATTTTAAATTAAAACCATATATAAGAATATATATCAACGTATAGATGTATATGCGTGTAACCCTATAGATAAACAGATAGATATATATGTCATTTTGAAAAAAATCTTTTACAGCAAAAAGAAAAAGTTGAAGCAAAAGCTTTAGTACAGGCAGAGAGTATGACCTCAATTGATTAACTAATTAATCCTGCCTGTATACAATTTTTTTAGGAATACACACGTCGTTACTTTACCGTACGGACAAAACTGCCTGCCTATGGTTCATTGAAGATAAGCCGATTTCATACTCGTATGAATTTGGGTTATTACAACTGCACATAATTTTTGATTCATCATCAAAAACGTTTCTTCCCTGCCATTCAAAGTACTTGCCTTTTCTGCATATATTTTGGAATAATATATATAGATATACAAATATACAGTTTTGCTATATTTTGCAAAACTTTTCTTATATTTTGCTATATTTAAATTGCATTATACTGATTTACAGTGTAATAAAATTATAGCTTTTTGTAAATCAATAACGTAAGTGGCTTATCAGGTTCGATTTTGGTTTGCTCCTAGATTAAAGAGATCGGGCGAAGTCTGGTAATTACCAATAGAGATTGATAATCCAAAATTGGCGATAGATTGAATGAGAAAAAATACGCAAAAACTACTATTTATATATGGTTGGCATAGTATTTATATGGTAAGTAATTCTACGTACTCATTTGTAAACGACTGGTAAATAGGGGAATAAATATATACGTATAATTACCTATATGTATATATATATATTGAATTGCGTATAAATAGAAGTGTAGTAATAAGGTATTAGTCAGTGACAAATACCCTATTTAACTCATACCTACTGGACACTCCGACCTTTAGAAATATATTTTGACTATGCTTCGTAACCGTTCTTTCGGAAATAAATAGCTGATCTGCAATGTCTTTATATTTCAGGCCCTGACAGATTAACTCTACGACATCTTTTTCTCTGCTGGTTAGCTTAAAACTCTCACATTTTAAGTCGAATTTCTCCCCAGCGCTTAAGTTGTTTTCACGCGACAATAGCTGTGAAAGTATTTCATTATTCTTCCTAGCTTCTTTGACATTAGTATAGAAAAATAATAATGAGATGAACACAAAGCTTGTATTCATTACAGAAACTTCTAAGATTTGGCTACCCTGAAAATAGGCGATGCCTGGCAACGAAATCCAAGGCATAAGGGAAACAAAAAAAAGCATGATTTGAAAATTCTTTTCCCCGTCTTCTTTTAATTTTTTACGGATGGCAATGAAAATATTATACATAGCATAAAAACTATATATAAAGGGTATAATCATTCCGTGTTTGACCGATTGAATAATTTTGCCTGATATCATATATTCAATCACGATGAATAGAACAAAAGGTAGAAATAAGAACATGCCAACACCCCAAACTGCATGAAAGCGTATAGAACGTAAACCGTAGGTTTTATAAAAATAGTAGGGAATATAGCACCCTACCGCAAATCCACTTCCATAGGCCAAAATATTCTGAAGCACTATTGATAAATTTTGGTTAGGATCAGGAAATAAACCGCCAAGAAGATTATAAATCACAAATAAAAACAAGAGCAATAAATAGTAACTCTGTTTTTTATCCATAGGGTTTTGGAGGTAAAAAAGGACTTGATATAACAATAGGATAGTTTCGCTAATTAAAAAGACCAGCGTTACCAGTTCCATATCTGAATTGAGAACTTTCATAGGTAAATGACAGAAGAAGGATTAGATGATAACTCTAGGGGCGTTTAAGCATAAACAATGTGTACGTAAACTCTATCTTATCATAAATTTCAAAATTAAAATTTTGATACCACGGGATATTTTTTGCGGTTGAAGTTTCTAACAGGATAGGCAGTTTTTGTTTCTCTGAATCTTGTATGATTTCGGAAAGCAGTTTGCTTCCCTCTCCTTGATGTTGAGCTGATTTGTCCACACCAATAAACCAAAGGTAATAGAACGGTTCTTTTGGATAACGTTTTTTTATTTGCGTTTCCCTACTCATTGCCTTACTAGCTCGCCCAATACCAATACAGTTAATAATAAGCATCAGGTCTAACCAAATCACTTTTAAGGTAGTTTTCTTTTTGTGGGGATACATTATTAAAGCGCACCCAGTCTTCTCGTCATTTAAATAGACTTCCCCAAATAAATTGCACATATCAAAAGAGTATGCCATTAAAGCCCGTATTCTTTGTACTCGTTTCTCGTCATTATTTATAATAAAATTTATGCTTTGGTTATCTTCAAACGAATCTGTCAAAATCTCAATTACTAAATCTCTTTCTTCTTCTATAGCTTTTATCATCGGTATATGTAGATCTCTATGCATAAAAACGCACATACAACATTATTCTAAAGTTTCATATCTTTAGAGACTGTAAAAAATCCCATTTTGTTTTCGGGATCAGTATATTTTTAATAACGGCAATACACGGTTATGCTATATATTTTAATTAAAAAAAAAGCGAAGCTATTTTAAATAATGAGTGAAATTGTTCAATTAAAAAAAATTCGAAAAGCTCTTGGACTTAACCAAAACGACTTCGCCAATTCCATAGGCTTGACTCAGGGGGGATACTCTGACATCGAGCGTGGGAAAAATGGGATATCAGGTACAGTAAAAAAAATGTTAATTCTCGTCCATCATATTAATATAACTTTTTTGGACGGTAAGGGGGAAATGTTTTATATAGAAATGCCAACGGATGAAACGGAACTGAGCATTTCATCTACCCCAATGGGTAGTGATACTAAAGACAGTACTATCGCACTTTTACAGGCAGACATAGACCGATTGAAAGCTGAGCGTGATCTTTATATTGAACTATTAAACTCGAAAGACAAAACCATAGAAAGTTTGGAAAAGCAACTAAAAAATAAATGACGTCATAACGTCATTATATTATTGTTTCTTTGTATCATTGTATAAAGATGTATACTAATGAAAACAATAGCTATTTTAAACCATAAGGGGGGTACAGGTAAAACCACCTCTGCCCTAAACATTGGTGCTGGTTTGGCTCGATTGAAGAAAAAGACACTTCTTGTAGATATCGACCCACAATCAAATTTAACAGAGGGCTTAGGCATTCGAGACGTAGAAACATCAATATACGAAAGCCTCAGTGATGTTAAGTATAAAACCCCTCTACCTATTCAGAAAATTTCGGAGTATTTGCACATAATTCCATCTTCATTGGATTTGCTGGGTGCAGAATTGGAACTTGTATCAAGGCCAAATCGTGAGCGTATTTTTGCTACGTTACTTGAGCCGTTAAAGAAAATTTACGATTACATTATCATCGATTGTCCACCAGCTTTAGGAATGCTTACAATGAATGCTCTTGTTCCATGCGATACGGTACTTGTACCTTTAGAAGCAGACTTTTATTCTTACAGGGGAATTGATAGGTTGGTAACGATTATTGAAACTGTGCAATTGCATTTTAATCCGACACTAGCAATTGGTGGGGTATTTATTACTAAATGTAATCCGCAAAGATTATTAACTAAAAGTATTACAGAAAGCGTAAAGAAACATTTTAATGATACGCTTTTTAAAACAATAATTCGTGTCAATGTTGACCTTGCCGAAGCTCCTGTGTCGGGCAAAGATATTTTTAATTATGCACCCACGTCAAATGGAGCAAAGGATTATTCAGATTTAGTGGACGAACTATTAACAAAAATTTAAGATTATGGCAAAGACTAAAGACTTTGGAGGCTTAGAAAGTAATAATAAAAATATAGGTAATGGAGTTAACGCCCTTATAAAATCCCCTTTGCAGTCAAAAAGTACAGCAAAAGAAGAACAAATTAAAGAAGATGATGTCGACTTGTCTAATTACCCTCTAAGAATACCGAGAGCTACATTGAAGGCGCTAAAAACTATTGCACTCGACCGTGATACATCGGTAAAGGAGATAATCATGATTGCCTTACATGAAAAATATAATATATAATTAAATCAATAGATTATAATACATTAGTACGGATGTACTAGTTTACTTGGCGTTGACGCCGTATCAATAAACGGTGGTATTATGAGATTTTATTATATCTTTAAAACTGTTTAAGATTCAAAACGGGCAACATCTCACAAACTTGTATCATTAAACAAAATCTATTATAAATATTAATAAAGGTTTTATTGATACAATTATGAAAATTGGATATGCCAGAGTTTCTACAAAAGAACAAAATCTAAATTTGCAAATCGAAGCACTCGAAAAGGCAGGATGCGAAATTATTTTTAAAGAAACGATTTCTGGAGCAACAAAGTTTCGTCCTGAACTCGATAGAATGATTGCTCAGTTCCGAAAAAGTGATGAACTAATTGTTTGGAAACTTGATCGGTTAGGAAGAAGCTTAACACATATTATTGATTTAGTTTTGAGTTTAAGTGAAAAAGGAATCATTATTAAAGGCTTGACAGATGGAGTTGACACTTCAACGATCAACGGCAGGCTCTTCTTAAATATAATGGCTTCATTAGCGGAATATGAAAGAGAATTGATTAGAGAAAGAACAAATGCTGGTTTGCAATCTGCAAGAGCTAGAGGTCGTATCGGAGGTAGGCCAAAAGGCTTCGCGAAAGATACGATTGCCAAATTATTGGTTATGCGCTCTGTTTATAAAGACCTAGATAAAACTCCAGAGGAAATTTATAAAGGGCTTCAGTTGACAAGACCAACCTTCTATAGATATGCAAAGATTCTCGATACCCACACCAATGAAGAAATAAAAAAGATGGTGAAAAGATAAAAAACGATGAATAACGTAACAAAGGAATATCAGGATTGGCTTAAAGACCTCAAGTCCAAAGTTAGATCTGCACAATTAAAAACATCCGTTGCCGTGAACTCAGCTGTAGTCGGCTTTTATTTAGAGTTGGGCAAAATGATTTCACAGAAAACTGCTCTAAGTAATTGGGGGGAACAAGATTCTAGAACAAGTTTCTAGGGATTTAAAGTCTGAATTTCCGAACATGAAAGGTCTTTCCAGAACCAATCTTTCTTATGCAAAGCAATTTTTTGAATTTTATCAATCTTCAATTGTCCAACAAGCTGTTGGACAATTACAAACACTTGATGATATCAAACCACAACATCCCATAATGCAGATTCCATGGGGGCTTAACATACTCATCTTTAGTAAAGCAAATGATGTTAACGAAGCATACTTTTATATCCAAGAAACTATGGAAAATGGCTGGAGCAGAGATGTGTTAGCTCTTCAGATAAAAACAAATACCTACAATAGGCAAGGAAAGGCTATCACAAATTTTTAGAATACACTTCCTGACCATCTATCTGAACTCGCTCAGCAGACATTAAAAGATGGTTTATATGAATTTTTTTATCAAGATCGCATATGATTTAAAAAACCTAGCACGGTTTAAAAGCTTTGGATTAAAGTATTTATTGCCCTAGACTGTTTAACATTTGGGTGTAAACTAAAATTTAATTATTTATCTTAGCCATTATCTCTCAATGTGAGGGACTTGATACCATTTCATATTTAGATTGAATGAAATTAACCTCTTATCACGCTAAATATTTTGCTCATGAACTTACCAGACAACTGCCATCTAATGATATTGGTAAGTTTACGGCTTCGTTACAAGATGCGCAGGTAGATTTAAATCCGCACCAAGTTGAGGCAGCCTTATTTGCTTTTCAATCACCGCTATCTCATGGTGCTGTTTTAGCGGACGAGGTTGGTCTAGGTAAAACAATTGAATCTGGCATAATTTTATCCCAACAGTGGGCCGAGCGTAAAAGAAAATTGTTGATTATATGTCCATCCAACTTGCGAAAGCAATGGAATCAGGAATTAGCAGATAAATTTTTTCTTTCTTCTACAATTTTAGAAACTAAATCTTTTAATCAGGCAATAAAGGAAGGTTTCTTAAATCCCTTTAATAGAGAAGATAGTATAATTATCTGTTCTTATCAGTTTGCAAAAAATAAGGCTTCTTATTTAGAACAAACCAAATGGGATTTGGTAATTATAGATGAAGCACATCGATTAAGAAATGTTTATAAACCATCCAATAAAATTGGCAACGCCATAAAGAGTGCATTAGCCGATAGAAAAAAAGTATTGCTTACAGCCACACCATTGCAAAATTCAGTATTAGAGTTATATGGTTTAGTGAGCATTATTGACGATTATATATTCGGTGATTTAAAAAGTTTCAAAAGCCAATATAGTAAACAATTGGATGAAGATGATTATGATGAATTAAAAAGCAGATTACAACCAATTTGTAAAAGAACACTCCGCCGGCAAGTTTTAGAATATATAAATTATACCAATAGAAAAGCGATAAGAGAAGAGTTCTATCCATCTGATGAAGAGCAAAAATTATATGATTGGGTATCTGAATATTTACAGAGACCAAAACTATACGCTCTGCCATCTAGTCAAAGGCAATTAATGACTTTAATTCTTCGTAAATTATTAGCATCATCAACCTATGCCATTTATGGAACTCTGGATACCTTAGTTAAAAAGCTAGAGGATATTTTAATCAATCATACGCCAAATTTATTTGAAGATGTGCAAGCAGATTACGAAAGCTTAACGGAGCAAGAGGATGAATGGCAAGAGGATGAAGAGGTAGAGGATATTATTGATTTAATCGAATACTCTGATGAAGATTTAGAAAATATTAAAATAGAAATCGAAGATCTTAAAAGATTTAGGGAACTGGCTTATGTAATTAAAAAAAATAGCAAAGCAGAAAAGCTTTTTGAAGCTTTGAATAAAGGATTTAAAGAATTAGAAAGATTAAAGGCAAACCAAAAAGCCTTAATATTTACTGAATCGAGAAGAACGCAACAGTTTTTAATTAATCTGTTGGAAGCTCGTGGTTTTAAAGATAAAGTAGTTCAATTTAATGGTTCTAATAACGATCCTAAATCTAATGCAATTTACAAAGCGTGGGCAAAAGAACATAAGGATACTGATAAAATAACGGGTTCGCCAACTGCCGATAAAAGAGCTTCGATAGTCGATTATTTTAAAGATGAAGCGACAATAATGGTAGCAACCGAGGCAGCCGCCGAAGGAATTAATTTGCAGTTTTGCTCATTGGTCGTAAACTTCGATCTTCCTTGGAATCCTCAGCGTATCGAACAAAGAATAGGTAGGTGCCATCGTTACGGTCAAAAGTTTGATGTAGTCGTTGTTAACTTTCTAAATCTTGCGAACGCAGCAGATATTAGAGTTTACGAGTTATTAGAAGAAAAATTTCAATTGTTTGAAGGGGTTTTTGGCTCAAGCGATGAAATATTAGGCGCAATTGGTAATGGTGTCGATTTTGAAAAGCGCATTGCACAAATTTATCAAAACTGCCGTACTACCGAAACCATAAAGCAAGCTTTTGATGATTTGCAAAAAGAGTTGCAACCAGAAATATCTGAAAAAATACAGGCTGTAAGAACTACGCTTTTAGAAAATTTTGATGAGGAAGTAAAAGAAAAGTTAAGAGTAAATTTTGCAGAAACTAAAGCAAACTTAAATCGGTTTGAACAGAAGCTTTGGCTTACGACACAGTTCTTCTTAAAAGATAAGGCAACATTTAATAATGATGATTTCTCTTTTAGTTTAAACCAAAATCCATTTCCTGATGAAAATATTCATCAAGGCCCTTACATGATTTTGCGCCCTGAAGAAGGAAAGCGGAAATCAGATATTCATGTGCCTGATGATACAAACATTTATAGGATAGGGCATAAATTGGCTAAGCGTATTTTAACAGCTTGCAAAGAAGAAAGTACACCTGTAAAAGAACTCGTTTTCGATTATACCAACACGCCCACAAAGATAACACTGCTAGAAAACCTTGTTAGTCAATCAGGTTGGCTTCAAGTACAAACACTTAGTGTTAACTCTTTTGAACAAGAAGATTATTTGTTGATCTCTTGCTTTACAGCTACAGGCGAATTGATTGATAAAGACACCGCTTCCCGTTTCTTCTCCATTGATGCTCGTGAAAGTAGTTCGATAGAATTACCCGCTGAAACTAATAATAAATTTAAAGAACTCATATTTAAAGAAAAACAAGAAGTATTATCAGAAAATGCTAGCCGAAATAGAGATTTCTTCGATATAGAGATGGATAAATTAGACCAGTGGGCAGATGATATGAAAATCAGCTTGGATAGGGAAATTAAAGACCTAGATGCCGAAATTAAACTTCGTAAGGCAGAAGCTAAAAAGATGCTTGATTTAGGGGCTAAAGTAAAAGCACAACGTCAAATTAAAGAACTAGAGAAAAAACGTAGCGAAAAACGCCAAACCCTTTTTGAAGCGCAAGATCAAATAGACGATAAAAAGGATGCGCTTTTAACCAATATCGAAAAAATGCTCAGCCAAAAGATCGAGCAAAAAGAGTTATTTACTTTTAAATGGAGGATGATATAAGTGGAAGATGAGAATATTGTAATAGAATATAAGAGCTTAAAAAAAGTTACTACCGGTGGAGATGCAGGTATTAAAGATTTGGCTCAGACTTGTGTTTGTTTAGCCAATGCACAAGGGGGGAAGATTTTTATTGGCATCGAGGATAAGGAAAAAGAACCACCCAAAGGGCAAAAAATTACGTCAGTTGTTATCAATAATACAATAACTAAGCTACGGTCACTTTGCTATAGTGTCGGTCTTGTTTTAGGCGATCTGGCACAACACTCTAATAGTGGTGAATTTTTTCACATTACAGTACAGCCAACTTTAAAAACAATTGCCACAACATCCGATGGAAAAATCTATATAAGGGTTGGGAACCAATGTCAGCCAGTTAGAGGGGATGAAGTTATGAGGTTGGCTGCTCAAAAAGATGCTTTTCAGTGGGAAACACAACTACGGGCAGTGAATTTAAACGAACTCCCTAAAGATAATATTTCATGGTTTGCCAACCAGATACGAGATTCAGATAGAGTAAAAACTTTTGTTAAACAGATGTCTGATTTGGAAATAGCAGAGCATTATAATCTTATTTATAACTCAATTGCTACAAATCTTGGAGTATTGTGGCTTGGCACACCAGCGCAACGTAGTAGAATACTATATCCCATAACCGTACAGTATATTGTTTACGATGATTTAGAGAAAAAGATTAGAAAGGAAGATTGGAACGATTGCACACTTAATCCTAAAGAACTATTGCTAAGTATTGAAAAGCAAGCAATAGAACTTACATATTTTGATGAGTTTCCTCTAGGGTTATTTAGAAATAAAATCCGACATTACGATGAAAGAGTAATTAGAGAACTTTTAATCAATGCAATAGCACATAAAAGCTATACTATTTCTGGTGATATTTTTATAAAATCATACCCAGATAGATTGGAAATATCAAATCCTGGAGGCCTACCTTTAGGTATTACTACTGACAATATACTTCACTCAACAATTCGAAGAAATCCCCACCTAATTAATATTTTAGAAGATTTAAAATTAATGGAAGGAGAGGGTAGCGGTTATGATTTAATGTATGAGATATCGAGTAGAGATAGTAAGAAATTCCCAATAGTATATTCCGATTTTAATACAACAAAAGTTGTTCAATATTCTAAAATATTGGACGAGGAAGCTTTATTATTAATGGATTTCATTGCTAAACAATACCAGTTGTCCCAAAAAGAATTTATTGTTTTAGGTATTGTAGCTCGTCACAAGAAAATACCAACAACTATTTTAACAAAAGAGTTGCAACTTAGTGATGAAGACAGGCTACGTTCTTACGTTTCCAAACTTGTTGAGAAAGCTATTCTAACTACTAGAGGTATTAAAAAAGGTACAGAATATTTAATTAATCCAAAATTAATAAGTAGTTCTAAAATCAATATTAAGCCAACACTTAAAACAATAGAGTCACACCGATTACAGGCTTTAATTGAAGAGGATTTATCCAAATATCCAAATAGCTTATTAGCAGATATTCATAAACGTTTAGAAGATGTACCAATTGAAGATATCAGAAAGCTAGTTTATGCAATGGTGAAAAAAGATATTCTCGAACATTCTGGCGGTAAAACCTACAGAACCTATCATTTGGTTAAAAAAAATAGAAACGAAAAAGAAAATTAAATACAATTATTTTAAGTATCTGATTTAAAGGTGCTTATTTGTTTTTAATTCTTTTTTTTTATACATAGTAAAAAATAGCATTTTATAAACGACAGACAATTTTGCCCATATATATGACCAAAAAACAAAAACTAGAACTAACTTGGATTGGCAAAGGCGATGAACCCAAGCTAGAACCTCGTATTTTAATAGAAAACCCAGAGTTTAGTTACGGAGATCAAAATAGCGAAAACATGCTTATCCATGGCGATAACCTGTTAGCTTTAAAAGCCCTGGAACAAGATTATGCTGGTAAAGTAAAATGTATTTATATAGACCCGCCATATAATACAGGTAATGCTTTTGAACATTATGATGATGGGGTAGAGCATTCGCTGTGGCTGAGTTTAATGAGTCATCGATTAAAGTTGTTAAAGAATTTATTGACTACAGATGGGACAATATTTGTCCAGATCGACGATGAGGAAGCGGCGTACTTAAAAGTATTAATGGATGATGTTTTTGGGCGTCAGAACTTCATAAATACGATTTCTGTAAATATGAAAAACATTGCTGGCGCATCTGGTGGTGGCGAAGATAAGAGATTAAAGAAAAACATTGAATATGTTCATATATACGCTAAAGAATATGAAAAACTATCTCCATTCAAAGGTGTTTACGACTATGTCCCTGTTGCAGAATTAGTTTCAAAATATAGAGAGGAAGGAAAAAGTTGGAAGTATACATCAATTTTGTATTACGAGGGTATTAAAAAATATGTTTGTTCTACTGTCGATGGTGATCAAAATGAGATTAAAATCTATGTAAGAGAGAATCCAATATTCAAAACAATAAATCAAATAATAAACGATGAAAATATTTCTGAAAAAGATGCTTATTTTAAATATGCTAATCAAATCTTTGAA
Organism: Pedobacter sp. CG_S7; assembly: GCF_040544395.1. Lineage (NCBI taxonomy): Bacteria > Pseudomonadati > Bacteroidota > Sphingobacteriia > Sphingobacteriales > Sphingobacteriaceae > Pedobacter > Pedobacter sp. CG_S7. Next base: position 30,794 of record NZ_JBEONS010000020.1, read on the forward strand.
GCTAAAGATGCCCAATCTTCTATTAGACAAAGAATAATCGATGCTCGAGATACTTTCTCAATACATGATGACTTGCTTTCAATCGAATATGTTCCTAAAACTGGTAAGAATAAAGGTACTATTTACGAACAATTTTATAAGGGGCCACAATGCAGATTATTTGCATGGTTAAGGGACGTAGGAGAGACAATTGATGGTGTCTTATATAAAAAAAATCGGCTTGGTACATATTGGGATGCTACATCAACTATAAATAACCTTACAAAAGAAGGTGGTGTACAGTTCCCAAATGGTAAAAAACCAGAAAGCTTAATTAGTCGCGTCTTAAATATGGCTACCAGTCCTGGGGATTTGGTTCTAGATTCTTTTTTAGGTTCGGGTACAACCGCAGCAGCAGCTCATAAAATGGAACGTAAATATATAGGTATTGAAATGGGTAACCAATCTTTTACTCATTGTAATGTAAGATTGAAAAAAGTAATAGATGGTGTTGACGAGGGTGGTATAACTAAGGCTGTTAAATGGAAAGGCGGAGGAGGCTTTAAGTTTTATACCCTCGCACCAAGTTTATTAAATAAAGATAAGTTTGGCAATTGGGTTATAAGCAAAGATTACAACCCAACTATGTTGGCAGCTGCAATGGCTAAGCAAGAAGGTTTTACTTATCAACCAAACGAGCACAAATATTGGCAACAGGGTAATTCCTCAGAAAATGATTTTATTTTTACCTCTACACAATTTTTAACGGTAGAAGCATTAGATAGCATAGCAACAGAAATGCAAGAGGGGCAAAGCTTATTAATATGTTGCAAAGCTTTTCAAAAAGAATGTAAAAGTAAATTTGTAAATGTTACCATCAAAAAAATACCGCAAATGTTGCTAAACCGTTGCGAGTTTAATAAAGATGATTATAGCTTAAATATTGTAAATCTACCAAAAGAGGAGCAAGAAGAAAATGCTCAGGAAAATGATTTGGAGAACATTTCAAGTGTACAGGAAATCAGAGACAATCATCGAGACAATACACCCCAAACCTCATTATTCTAAATATTAACCTCATCAATGGATAACATCGCCAATAATATAAAACTTCGTTTATCATTAAGAGAACCTTTACAGGATTCTTTAGATATTTTAGTACAACTTAGTCAACAATTAAATTTAAGTAAACCACCAAGCAAGCATGAAGAAGCTGAAGCTTTTTTAGCAGAAGAATTAGCTAAAGTAAAAGCACTGTTTCCAACCTGCACTAATTTTGAGCGTGATTTTACCTCAATAGCATTTTCAATTGCAACCGGGGTAGGCAAAACGCGTTTAATGGGTGCTTTTATAAGTTACTTGTATTTAAGCAAAGGGATAAAGAATTTTTTCATTTTAGCACCCAACTTAACCATTTACGATAAATTGATAGAAGACTTTGGAAATCCTGCTTATCAGAAATATGTGTTTAATGGTATTTCAGAATTTGTGCACAACCGCCCTGTAATTATTACTGGCGATAACTATGCGCAACAAGGCGGATTATTTAAGGATGGCGAAATCCGTATAAATATTTTTAACATCGCTAAATTCAATTCAGATAATAGAGGCACTAACCAGGGTGGTGTAAGTTTAGCCCCTAAAATTAAACGCTTATCCGAATACCTGGGCGAATCCTATTGGCAATACCTCTCAAGTTTAGATGATTTAGTCATCCTCATGGATGAAGCACACCGTTACCATGCAGATGCCTCTAAAAATGCCATTAACGAGTTAAAGCCTATTCTGGGTTTAGAACTTACCGCTACGCCTTTTGATGAAAAAGGAAAAGCGTTTAAAAATATTGTTTACGAATATTCCTTAGCGCAAGCCTTAGCAGATGGTAAGTTTGTAAAAGCACCTGCGATTGCCAAGCGTAAAAACTTTTTAAAGGGCTCTTTAACTGAAAAAGAAGTTGAGCTTATTAAATTGGAAGATGCAGTAAGTATTCATTTAGATACCAAAACCGAGTTAGAGCTTTATGCAAAAAATAATGAGGTTAAATTGGTTAAACCTTTCATATTAGTTGTTTGTAAGGATATTAGCCACGCTAAAGAAGTATTTGACTATATCAATTCAGAAGACTTTTACGACGGTCTTTTTGTAGGTAAAGTATTGCAGATAGATTCATCAACCCGTAAGCAAGAAGAAGTCGAACAACAATTTATCGCTTTGGAAAATCCAGAAAGTAACATTGAGGTGGTAATACATGTAAATATGCTTAAAGAGGGGTGGGATGTAACTAATTTATATACTATTGTACCATTAAGAGCAGCAAACGCTGCGGTGTTGGTAGAACAAACAATTGGTAGAGGTTTACGCTTACCTTACAACGGTAAAAGAACGGGTGTAGATAAAATAGATAAACTAACTATTGTAGCACATGATAATTTTGATGCGGTTATTGAAGCAGCGAAAGATCCAAATTCTATTTTAAATAAAATTAGTTTTATAGAAATTGATGAAGAGGATTTAAATGTCAAAACAGAAGTCATTACTTCAAAGCCCAAAACAGAAATTACTTTTGAAAAAGAGCAGAAACAAATAGATGTAATACCCGATAACGTTTCAAAACAAAAAGCACAAAATAGCTTAGATGCTAAAAAAGCAATTATTTATGCTTTACCAAACTTTAATTCTTTGCCAGAAGTCCGCAATGTTAAAGATCTTAATAAGCCAGAAGTTAAGAAAAAAGTTATCGAGCAAATAGAGGCCAATCTGAATAAAGGCCAAGCGAATCTTTTTGCAGTTCAAATTTTAGAAGAAGCAGAAGTAGCGTACGAAAAAATTGTTACCGATTACCAAAATAACATCATAGAAATACCAAGGATGGATTTGGTACAAGGAGATGTGATAGCAGGTTTTAACAACTTTGATTTAGATATCACCGATTTCTCATTCCAAGCTTTAGAGCAAGAAATTATAAGAATAGGTTTAACCGATCAAAAAATAGAAACCATCAAAGCAAAATCCAGCGGGTCTTATGGTAATCCAATAAATAATATTATTGCATCATTAATAGATTATCCCGAGGTGGATTATGATGACAATGCTGATTTGCTTTATCATTTAGCAACACAAGCTTTTAATGCTGTAACAGATAACATAGTAGATAAGGAACATTTATCTGAAACTATTTTTCAATTTAAATCAGCAATTGCCTCCAAGATTTACGAACAGATGAAAGGGCATTTTGTGGTTGAAGTCCAAGATTACGTGGCTCCAAATGTATTAGCTTTTACAGTAATAGAACCGTGGAATTTCTCAGCTTTAGTAAATGCTGGTTATAGAGATTACCGTGATGTGATAACACCGGTAAGTTTCATACCAAAATATGTGTTTAGAGGTTTTGAGAAAGCATGCCATTTTGAGTATAAGTTTGATTCTAAAACGGAACAAGACTTAGCTTTCGTTTTAGAGAATGATGATTCAGTATTAAAATGGTTGCGTCCAGCTCCAAGGCAGTTCCGAATTTATTGGGATAATAACTCTAAACAATACCATCCCGATTTCATAGTAGAAACCGCTGATTGTATTTATATGATTGAACCAAAAGCATCAGATAAAATAAAAGATGCAGATGTTTTAGCGAAAAAAGTAGCTGCAGAAAAGTATTGTAAATATGCTACAGAATATACTTCTCAAAATGATGGTAAACCTTGGAAGTATATCTTAGTTCCTCACAACGAAGTTGGCAGAACAATTAGCTTAAGTTATTTAATAGCAAAATTTGATAATTGATATAATGACAATACATAATATCTTAAATGAATTACAAAGAGGTCTTTGGTATATTTTTGTTTCTGCACCTGCTGAAATTGGCGAAACAGGAACAAGTAGGGGATTATTGGTGCTCTTTAGTCTTGTCGCTTTTTTTCAAATTGGTTTTTGGTACTCGGCCTTATTATGTATGTTATTTCCGAGGTTCAGACAAAATAGAGACCTTAACACAATTTCGTATTTTATCGTTTCAATAGTAGCGTTCTTTGTTTGTTTGATAGAATATGCTGTTTTTGAAAATTTATATATTGGATTTATATTAGGATTTGCAGTTTCTCCAGCATTTTTCAACTATAAACTATATATTAAAAAACATTAGTGTCCGGAAAAAATTAATGAGATAGCTTTCGCTACCCCATTAATTCATACTTTTAAGTTACGACACTATAAAGCATGAACAAATCTAAAAACTTTAGCGGACAACCCATAATCAGTCAGGTTTTAAAATTCCTTCCTCTTGGGATTATTAATCGGACAGCAGAAAAACGCCGGAGTGACCGGTATTATAAGCGCTTTAAAACCTATGACCATCTGGTTACAATGATCTTCGCTACATTATCTGGGAGCAGTTCCCTGCGAGAGGTAAGCAGCATTATGCTTGCCTGTGAGGGAAAGATCAATCATTTGGGCTTAACCGGCTTTCCAAAAAGGAGTACCCTGTCCGATGCCAATAAAAAGCGCTCCAGTATTGTATTCGCAGATATTTATCATGCTATTTATGGCCAGTACAAGAATTTTTTATCGGACAGCAATCCAAGAACACTGCCGATAAAGGATTTAAAGATTGTAGATTCTACGACAATTAGCCTATTTAGTGATGTTTTAAAGGGTGTGGGACGCAACCCACTTACCGGAAAAAAGAAGGGTGGTATTAAAATGCATACCATGATCAATGCCTGCGAAGATGTACCCTGCCTCATCCGTTTCAGTTCAGCTGCAACACATGATCACATTTTTTTAAAGGAACTGGAACTAAAGAAAGGCTCCTTTGTAGTTTTTGACAAAGGATATCTTGATTATATCCAGTATCACAATTGGAGTTTAGAGGGTGTATATTTTGTAACCAGACAAAAAGATAATGCAGTCTATCAATCTTTAGAAGAATTTGATATCAGCGAGGAGACCCATCCGGGCGTGCTGAAGGATGAGACTATTGAGGTAACCAAGGATAAAACGGTGATCAAATTGCGTAGAATAGCTTTTTATCACCAGCAGCAGGCTCGCCTATATGAGTTTATTACTAATAATTTCGAGCTTCCAGCGGACACAATAGCAGATATCTACAAACAGCGATGGCAGATAGAAACCCTTTTTAAACGACTCAAGCAGAATTTTCCATTGAAATATTTTCTTGGTGATAACCAAAATGCGATAGAAATACAGATATGGGTAAGCCTGATTATTCAGCTGATCATGCTTGTAATACAAAGAAAAGCCAAAAGGAAATGGGCATTTTCAAACATGATGTCCGTCATCCGTTATCATTTAATGACCTATATAGACCTATTCAAATTCTTAAAATCACCTGGTGCAGACTGGATAGAACTAAACAACCTAAAAAAAACTCAATTATCTCTATTTAAAACATAGGGGCTTCTATTTGAACACAAGTGAACAGCATAGCTTTAATCATAAACCAATCCACTTCTAGAGAAATCTTAAAACTTAATCGGACACTAATGATAGTTTATATGAGATCATATATAAATAAAAATAGATATAGACATACATTTACAACGATCGAGAATATTTTAACAGACGAATTAATTTTATATCATTAATTATTAGTCTCAAAAAAAGAAAGTATTCCTCCCCTACTGTATATCTTTCTTTCAGCTGAATGTTTAATAACACCAATTACGGCAAAAAGAAAAAATGTCTCATAAAACGAAGATTCTTTTCCGACCTTGAACAGTCAGATTATCATGTCGCACCGTCTTTTAAATGAGAGATATTTAAATAGTAAAGCTCATTTCTCTTATAAATATATCAAATATTAGAAGGCAGCTTTACCTGACCCCTGAAATCCTTCCAGCAATGTTAATTAAATCTAACTTTTTATGTTTTTCGACTCTTAATGCAGTGCATGGCTATTGGCCTTGGTCATCTGCATCAATTATTCCTGAGAGCCAGATTAACACTCTTTTGTATGTTTAAGGTAGGCTTATATGTCATTGAAGGCTTTTTGTATCAATTTGCATTAGAGCTAGTTATAGATCTTGTGTGGTGTTCCGCCCATATGAGTGATGACAAATTCAGAAGGCAATTCAATAGCATTTAGTCTAAGATGATATAATACCACACTTGAATGGGACATTTTGTCAGCAAAACCAAATTGGCTAATAATTTGATATATGTAGTTTGCCTCTAGCGTTGGTTAGAGGGTGTGTCGTTTAAGGTACTGAATATTTGGGAACTTTCCAAGTATTCTTTCTGATTATAAATATCAGGCAATTGCACTTCCACCCCTGTACAGAGGTAGAATACAATTGTTGTGATCTGTAGGATGAATTGAAGTATTTTCATAACATTGACATAATTGTTTAAAAGACCTTACTAGGGGCAACCCTGGAATACCCGATCTGAGTCGAAACATACACAGAAAGGTTTTGGGGCAAACGGAAGCTGACATCAGTTGTTGGCCGGTAATCCTAAAAAGGTTGGAGAGACACGTGGTCTTTTCAATGTGTAGTGCCACATTTGTTAAAGGATGATTGGCCAGGGGTGGATTGGGGTAAGTAGAGGTTAAAACCCTCCGGTGATTTGAGGCAGTCACCTACCGAGCAATGAATGTACATTGTGCACTGGTCAGGATAGTTAAAACTGATGTACCTACCTGGTCAGTGTCCCATTAAAAACTGATGCATAACCGGTTTATATACAATGATAAGCTTTGGGAAAAGTTTGTTGAAAAGGTAATAGCTGCTGATAAGCCAAAAACTTACAAGCAGTTTGACAATACCTTTAATTTTGCCAAGCAAAATAATAAAATCAAATCGCTATTAAAGGATTCAACGTTAAAAAAAGTTGGGAGTCATGCGTTTGCGCCACACTTAAAAATATTGGTAAAAACTCCTCGATATAAATTTGATGAATCTATTGACACTTATGGGCTTGAGACCAAAATCCGTCCTATTTCTTTTTCCTCTCATTTTGATTCTTATATATATTCTTATTATGCATTTGCGCTAACAGAAGCTTATCAGGACTTTATCAAACGGGATCGTTTCGATCATTGCGTGATGGCCTATCGTTCCGACCTTGGTGGTGACTGTAATATCCAATTTGCTAAACGCGCCTTTGATGCTGTAAAGTCAATGATATCAAACGAAGGTAAGTGCGCTGCAATAGCTCTAGATATTACGGGCTACTTTGATAATATTGATCATGAACAACTGAAAGCTAAATGGTGCGATTTAATCGGCGAAAAGGAACTTCCGCTTGATCAATATAAAGTATTTAAATCTCTAACAGCATATTCCTATGTAGGTAAGGCGAGTTTTCTAAACCATTTTGGTGTTGATACAGAAAAAGCTGAAAAATGCCACAATTTACTGGATCTCATACCCGATGATCTTGCTGGACCGTCTTACATAGAAAAATTTAATTTAATTAGGAAAAGACAACTTATAGTACGTAATAAACCAAAACTGAACCGAGATGGAAGCTATTCTCACAAGGGGATTCCTCAAGGTTCACCAATGAGTTCTGTACTTTCCAATATTTATTTGGTGGATTTTGATCGTTGGCTTTCAAACTTGGGTCGACTAATGGGTTTCCATTACATGAGATACTGTGATGATCTATTGATTATCTGTAAATCCAAAGATGTCGTATACCTCAACAACGAAGTGATCAGTGGGATAAAAAACAAGTATGGGCTTAGTATCAACATAAAAAAAACTGAAATTATCGAATTCAGGGCTAATGACGCTGGAAAAATAAGAGGGTTTAATATTAAAAAGCTTGGAGGTCGTACAACAACAAAAGCCAATGAACAGCAATACTACCAAAGCTTGCAGTATCTTGGGTTTGAATTCAATGGGCAGAACATTTATATTAGACCAGGAAGTCTATCCAGATATTTTAGGAAAGCCAAAGGCCGGGTACTTAAAACTATGATGATGGCTTATGGGAAAAATTCTAAAAAAGAAAAAATATCGAAAAAGCAATTGTACTTTAGATACTCCCATTTTGGCAAGCGCAATTTTATCACTTATGCCCAGAACGCAGCAAGGGAAGAATATACCAACTCGGAAGGTGTAGTAAGGCTAGGATTGGATTCAAAATCCATCAAACGACAGCTTTCTGCACACATTGCAATTTTAGAAAAGGAATTAAAGAAGACAAGCCAGGAATTTTCAAATGCCAGAAATAAGAAATTAAAAAAATAGGTTACATGCCACAATTTAATCATGAACATAACTACTTCTGAATTTATGTAAAAAAAAAGTACCAATGAGAAGCAAGTGGAAACTTTGTTTCCCGAAAAGTAAAGTAGCCTGTAAGTTGTTATTCACCAAAGTATCAAATCTTAATCTCTATTTTTCTTTTAGCTGTAAGACCTTTTAGCTACCACAAGAACAGTAGCTGTATCAGAAAACGAACCTTTTAAACGATGGGACTATAACATCCCTTCGTCTGCAAATGAGTAGTAACCATTATCTTTAGTTACGATGATGTGGTCAAAGATCTCGATATCCAACATTTTGCCTCCTTCCTTGATTTTATTGGTAATTTTTATATCAGCCTGACTTGGCACTAAATTACCGGATGGATGATTATGCGCTTTATGTAAAGCTTTACATAAAGCGCATTATGCAAAGTATATGGTTATGTAAAGTTGACAATCCATAATACTGTATGTCAGTAAAATAGACCGCCATAGCTTTACATAATATTCAGAAGTTTTTCAGCCAATCGATCAAGCTTTCATTGCTTTCCCAACGAGGTTTCTCTTCCGGGTTAACGTTCACATACGCTTTCTCTAAGGCTTCCCGTTTCTGTTTCGAGTCAGCTCTTGCATATATTTCCGTTGTCTGGATGGAAACATGCCCCAGGATATCGCGGATATAGATCAGGTTTACCCCAGCCTGTAGCAGATGCATTGCTTTTGAATGTCTCAGGGAATGGCAGCTTAATTTTTCTGGAACAAGCAGAACATCTTTATTTCTGGCTGCTTCGACATACTTTTTCAGGATATGGGCTACTCCTGCTCTGGTCAGTTTTTCTCCCTTTGAGTTTGAGAAAAGAGGATAAAGACTTGCTGACCTGTCCTCCAGCTTATTTTCTCTTAAATAGGCTTTAAGGTGTTCCGTCTGAATATCGAGCATAGGTATCAGTCGGGCTTTGTTCCCTTTGCCCATAACGGTCACAGTAGCAGGGGATGTCAAGTGGAGATTTGCCGGAGTAAGGTCAATGATTTCCTGAACCCTGGAACCAGTATCATACATCAATGAGAGCAATGCAAGATCTCTTCTGCCTCTGCGTGTAGTAATATTGGCCTGTTCAAGAAGGATTTTTATACCTTCAAGCGTTAGGTAAGTTATGGTTTCCTTTGGCTTTTTTTTGAATTTTACAGATAGTATACGCTGACTTTCATGCAGGTATTCAATACTTTCATGCTGGAGATAAGAGTAGAAGGAATGGATCGCTGCCAAACGGGCATTGCGGGTCGAACTGCCACACTTCCGTTCAACCTGTAACCAATCCAGAAAACCCAATACTGTTTCTTTGGTAATATGGTTGAGTTCCAGTTTTTCCACTTTTAACTTTTCAACTTCCTCCATATACCTTATGAGAAGGATAAAAGCATCCCGATAGGCAGCGACGGTATTCTTAGAGGCTCCTTTTTCACTGATAAGATACCTGGCAATAAAGTCTGAAAGGTATCGGGCAAAGTTAGTCGGCTTCATAGTTTCTGAATTTAGGGAATACATCCAAACAGATCGTATCCAGTTGTTGAACGAGTTGGGGAAACATATTGGCGGTCAGGCGCACATAATATTCGGTGGATTTTAAGGACTGATGTCCCAAATAATTGGAAAGGATCGGTAGAGAAACATACATATCGATTCCTTGATCGGCCATATTTGCCAGAGAAGTAACAGCAAAAGTGTGCCTGAGGTCATGGATACGCGGAGACCCTCCGGTATTGTTGGTAATATCTGTCTCGGCTAGGCATTTTCTAAACCAGCTACCTACACTTTGGCCAACCTTATTTCCATTCAACGTGACAAATAGATATTCTGATTGGCTTGCTCCTGTAAGCCTTTTTCTATACCATAAATAATCTCTGCAAACCTGTGTAAGTGAATCCGATAAAGGAACAATCCTCTCCTTGCCATTCTTGCTGTCTCGTACCTTCAGGTATTGGGCTTCTATATCCAAATCTTCTATTTTAAGAGACCTGGCTTCTGAGATACGGATACCTGTACCGTATAAAAGTCGCAATAATGCCGGCATACAGAACAAACTGGTCTGGCGCTGGAAGTCTGTCAACCTGAGCCGGTCACATGCCTCAAAAATTGCCTGAACCTCTAATTGCGAAAAGATGTGGGGAACGAAGGATGAGTGGGGAAAGGGTGGCAGTTTTGGAACAAAGGAAGGGATACCGATATCCTGAAGGTATCGTGAGAACTGAGCCAAGAAACTTACTTTTGTATAGCTAGTCAACCTCGTTTCACAAGGTTTCTTTTCGTAGCATCTTTTCGCAAACTCTCTGGTTATTCCCTCGCTTTCTTCGCCCAAGGTTTCAGCCATTTGATCTATCTGGGACAGGTATATCTCGCCAGCGATAAACTTGAACCCGAGTTTTCTTTTTAGCGCTATAAACTCTTCGATATGTTTGCCATAAATACTGATAAAGAGCTTATCCATAAAAGATACCTCCTTTCTGTAGGTAGAAAGCTTTGTCTACCGGAGGCACATCCAGTACGCACTGGCGCATGGATTCCAGGTCTATTCTCAGATAATACCGTGTTGATTCTGTACTCTGATGGCCCAGTACTTCTGAGATTATGGGCAGAACGACACTTTCCTGTAGCAGCTGAAAGCCTAGGCTATGGCGTAGTGAATGCGGACCGAATCTTTTATTGGCAATTGACACCCCTGATTTTAGAAAAGCTCTCTGTACAATGTGGGTGACCACATTGCTGGAAGGAAAGGGCTCAAAGGGAGGTCTGGCGGTAAGGAAAACATAAGGGCTGTCCATTTTTGGTCTCCCATATTTCAGGTAATCAATTATGGCATTGCCCACATCTGCCAATATTGGCAGGATCAGCTTCTTTCCGGTTTTGTACTGGTCCATTTCTATCTTGGACTGCTGCCAGTCCAGATGATCAAAGCGCAATCTTCCAATATCTGAGGCTCTAAGTCCGAATCTCGCAGCCATCAGGATGATGGCGTAGTTTCTTTTTCCCGTACCGGTGGAACGGTCTACTGCCCTAATGACCTGCGCTACTTCTTCTTTTGAATAGGTTGAGGGTAATTTGGGCTGATTGATTGTTCTTGCCCTGGGGATTAAAGCAGAATAATCTTTTGGTATTATTCCAGTATTGAAAAGGTAGCCGATAAAAGCCCTTAAAGTTGACAGGGTTACCGGAACTTCGGTTTTCATCCTCCCTTCAAGATTTTTAATGAAAAGCAGGAGAAATGAAAGATCAATTGCATCAAACGCATTGATATCTTTGAGTAGAGCATAATCATACAATTTCTCAAGATTTCTGCGATGACAGTTGATGCTGATTTCTGAAAGCCTGCGTTGTTCCCTGCAATGCCTTAGAAAGTCAGAAATAACCAATCCCAAAGAACCGCCCAGTTCTCTAAGAAGTTTTTTAGGCATGGGGATAGTTTTAAAAGTGCCCGTTAAGTGGCACTCAGATAATATTCGCAGGCTACGTTGAATATGACTTTTCTTCCGGTCAGTATTAAGTCTTTCACTCAGCATATACTCCTGAATCTCTAGATTTAAATCAGGCGAGTAATAGCTGTAGCCAGTCGCTTCAAGATAAACACGAACCTTTCTCCATTCGGTTCGGTAATTATCCACTGCTGAGCGGGAATAATTGAAATTTTTCCGGAGTTGATCTGCAATTGAGCAGGTAAGCTCATCAAATTCTAATAATGATATATTCATAACAATTTATTTTGATTGCTATAAAAATCACTTTTTTATGTAAAGTAATTAACTCATATTCTTCTCATAATCAAATAAATAAGAATGAAACTTTACATAACCATATACTTTGCATAATGTGCTAGAATAACTCCCCTTGCATTTGCCAAAAGGGCTGTTGAAAATATGAGTTTATTGTCGATGGATACAGCGGATGTACCACCTGAAGCAATGGTGGAAATTCCTAATATTCGCAGGTTTGTACTTAAAAGGATAATCTTGAATTCTTCGCGTAAAGACATCTGATTTAGATTCCAATTATCACGTAAAATCGAATACAGTTCCGTGCTGCTACTTACCAACGGACAGTCAGAGATCCTAAAAGGTGGGTTGTAGGCAATTTCGATTTCACAAATCTTCGAAAGTTGTTTTTGATGCAATTGATAGTTTTCCATAATTCTATTTTTTTTATGCACCGTTTAATAAAGGTTGGCAATTTGTCAATGGCGGTTCCTTCAACCGTTTATATACCGTTGACGAATTATAGCCAACCTTTATAGGTTTGCATACAAAAAAAATGGAATGGGAAACGAAGCGAAAAACACAGATTTAAGAATAATAAATCCAAACGACAAAAGAATCACTAGGTTTAGCTATTAGAACATTTACAGCTCGTTAAAAATGAATATCAAATTTATAAGGTAACTTGCCGTTTCAAACGACTAACACTTAGATGTAACAAATTATCATTATTCCACCGTTTTTTGGTAATGAAACTTCTTTCTTAAACGTTAGGTTTTCAAACAAATTTGCCTTCACATCCAATTGTGTATTGATGTAATTACCAATTAATCCGTGTGCTATAAAACCAACTTATAATTAGATATTAGAAACATAATGATAAATTTAGCTAACGTAATTCAGATATATTTCAAAAATAGTGGATACTTAAAAATTTAGTGATAACGTTAAAAACAAACAACTATGCGAAAATTAACGGAAGACGAAACTATCTATCTTTTGATGACTCATCTAGAAGAAGGCGGTTGGAATATTGACAGTCATTGTTTAGGACAAACGCGTGGATGTGATATCCTGGCATCTAAACGAGGTGAAAAACTAATGATTGAAGTTAAAGGAGCAAAAGCAGGAAATAATTCCCCTACAAAAAGGAGAGAACATTTTGACAGCGGTCAAATTAAAACTCATTTTTGCAAAGCAATCGTTAAAATATTGGACAATAGATATGTTAATCCGAAATCAAAATTTGCTATTGCTCATCCAGACGACACGGCAATTAGAAAATCCATCGAGCACTTAACTCCTGAATTGAAATTATTAGGAATTACTCATTTTTGGGTTTCTGAAAGTGGACTAGTCATAGAAGATTGAAGTGTAAATTATACAACGATTATAGCTTATACTGATTTTTAGGGTAGGTAGCTCGCCCAAAATTTCTGGCTATATGATTAATGGGCAAATTGAATTCTTCTTCGAAACGGTAACTGACCTTTAATACATGTCCTAAAAAAATCTATACTTTAAATAGGTAACAATTGCAACTATCGTGCTTAGCGATCTGCGTTACTTAATTGTATTGTATATCGGCAACTTATAAAGGTTTGATTTAATAATTGGCTTTTTAAAGCCTAACTTTTTAAGTTGCTCCTTTCTACTCATAAATTGTGAGTACTCTATTCTGGGATCGAAAACTATATTTTCAAATACCTCTAGAGGATCAAAATCATACTTTAAAATCGGCTTTTCTGCATTTAAGAATGTATTGTAAATTAATCTAACTTCATTTTCATGTTTAAAAGGATACCTCTTGTAAAGTAATGACTTACAAATTCCTAATCCTCTTTCTTGAAAGATCCAGTTTTCAGCATTATTTCTGTACAAAGTCTTTAATTCAAGTGACTTTACATACTTTACTTTGCCAATAAAAACTTTTTGAATATCATTATCAATTTCAAAAAGACTGATAAATAGTTTTCTCGGTGTTGTAGAAATATTTACTGAGTTTTTACCTTGTGAATAGACTCGCCACATTGCATCACTTTCTTTTGTGAATGACCAGCTCTGACAAAATATACTCTTGCCTAATTGTGATTTCAGATATAAACCATTAACGATGGCGATTTTAGAAATTGGTTTATCAATTTCATCAGGCTTTAAAAATATAAACTGTATTTTCATTAATTGTCTCAATTAAAGGTAAGCCAATATCATCAAACCTTTAAGATCTAGAATAATAAAGTTTAAATAAGGCAAGAGGGTCAAATTTGTATTGTCGAAAAAATCATCTATACCATTAAAACGTTGAAGGGTTAAATCCCCAGCTCCAAAAATAACAAATTTGCTTTTCCTTTTTTAAAGGCATTAATGAAATTATTCTGATATATAAATATTTAGCTTCTTATATTTTTTACCATTTCAGAAATTGATTTTAAAGATTCGGAAAATTCTTTTGTGTTTAATATTTTATCCTTCTCTTGCTTTTCCATGTGAAGTTTGGGTTGCGTATAAAGATTTTCTATTGATTTAAGTAACATCTCTTGTTTTGAAGATTTAATATTGCTATCAACCTCAGATAACATCTGCGAATACGAGGTCAGTGTCATTGCTATAGCAGATTTGAAGGCATATTCCTCTTGTAAGTTTCTTTCCTTGCCGTATTGGGAAAACACAAAACCAACAAGTAACCAGGCTGGAGACGTTTTAATTAAATTAACCAGCAAGTTGATCCAATCGTTACCTAAATGGGCACTCAATAATGTGAAAATAATTACTACCCATCCAAGTGCTATCAATATACTGGAGGGCACCGCCCAACGCCAAAAATTCTTAATCCCATTGGCTAAATCATCTTTACGGCTGTTAAATTTATAACCTAATGTACCATCTGCTGCTAATCCAATTAACCTGATTATTTCTTCTTTTTTGCTTTGTATAAAATTGTTTCCTTCTTTCGCTATATCAATGTCAGTCTTTGCATCTTCTAAGCTTTTTTTTAGATTTGCCTCTAGTTTCAAGCAATCTGTTTCAAGCAATTCAAATCGCTCTTCGTACGAACCAATATCGTTAATAATTTCAGCAAGTTTTGTCTTTATGCTTGAGGAAGAAGCGGCGGCTTCAGATTCTTTAGCTGTAATTGATGTCAACAAAGTAGTAATTTCTGTACTCTCAGTTTTTGAATTTTCTAGTAGTGTTGTTAGTTCTAAACTTTCTGCAGTTTTGGCATCTAAAATAATCTGAAATTCTTTTATCTGTTTTTCAAAATTCTCTTTTAGTTCTTCAAAAATTCCTAAATTTTCTGACAATTGCCTTTGAGCAATTATTAGCTCATCTTGAGAATTGGAAATTTTTTCAGCATCTACATTATGCTGTTTTATAATTGATTTATTCCAAAATCCTTGCCTAATTTGGTAGTAAACAAATCTTTTAAGAATTTCAGCAGCACTTTCTCTATTTGCAAAAGAAATTAAGTAGGAATAAAAATTAGCAGACTCCACGTCTAATGTCACTGAACCAAATTCATTATTGAAGGTTTCTTGGTTAGGTAGTAGTAAATTTAGCCCACTTTCAAGTTCTACTTTTAGCTGTTTGAATACTTTTAAATAAATACTTTTAAACTCCGCCACATTATAGTCTCCAAATTTAATTTCATCAATATTGCCTGAAGGATTATTTTCTGATATCAAATTATCAAAATCAAATTCCAATATGGACTGAACTGTGTTTAGTATAGATTGTTTTTGTGCTATATTCATTTAAGAAGTGTTAGTTATAAAACCAATATAGGAAGGTTCGCCGGAAATGCAATAGTTATTGCAGATATGAAGCTTTTTCGGTAATTGAATTACTATTTATCTGCGAGTATTAATTTTGTTCTCATTTTCAGATTGTTGAAGTCAACAAAGTTCTTCCATTTTCAGTTTTACACGGAAGGAAAAACTTATAATCTTTAATTTAAAGTTTTCTATCTTCATCTACCAAGAAATTATGGCAACACTTTCATCTATCATTATTCCCTCATTTCTTAATAAAGTTTAATCGGCTTGTCTAACATCTGGCTGTTCTTCAGTAGTAAGTTCTGAAATCTTAGTTGACACCTCCAAGTATTTTGTCCAGCAAACTAATCAATGATAGTTTTTGATCAAAGAGTCCTCCCCCAATAAACTGAACCCCCAACTATTAAAATTTTATTTTAGACTGTATGAATTAGGTCTATCGCAATGCTAGAGTAATAAATTTTTATTTTTGTATTTTTCCAAAAATTAACTAACTCCTTTAAAATGAATATTCTCACCAATGCTGTGGAGGCGATACAGGTCGGTCTTGAAGATTTCAAAAGCAATGATCCACGCCGAGCTCATTCGGCGCTTAGGAATATTTTTGCCGGGATGCTACTGCTGTTCAAAGAAAAGCTCAGTCAGATGTCCCCTGCGAATAGCGATGAGATTTTGATCAGACAAAATATTGTACCTGCCATTGATGCCAATGGGCAGCTTTTCTTTCAAGGCAAGGGCAATAAAACCGTTGATGTTCAACAGATCAAAGATAGGTTCAAGGAGTTTGAGGTTAAGGTAAATTGGAGGGATTTCGATGAAATCAATATACTGCGCAATAACATCGAACATTATTATGCAGAAGAATCCCCTTCCCTTATCAATGAGGTAGTTTCCAAGTCCTTCAAGATTATCCGTGATTTTTGTGTGACTTATCTTAGGGAAGAACCCGCTGATCTGTTCGGAACAGCATCATGGAATATTTTCTTGGAGACCAACGAGGTCTATGAAACGGAAAAGACGGAAAGCATAAAATCATTGTCAAAAGTGGATTGGACATTTGGAACGTTGGGAGATGCTATACAGAACCTGCGTTGCCCTTATTGTGGATCTGACCTCATTCACGCAACGCAAGTTGAAAAATATGAAGTAGGAAAGAACTTCTCTTTGAACTGCAAAAAGTGCCAAGAAGAATTTGATCTTGAAGATGTTATGGAGGAATGCATTAAAGCAGAACTGGCAGGTGCATCCCACATCGCAGGCATGGATGGATCAGAAGGTCCGTATGTCGAATGTCCCGAGTGTTTCAAATCAACTTATATCTTTGATGAGGGTTGTTGTCTCGTATGTGGCTATGAGCAGGAAGAAAAGAGCTGTGGAGTTTGTGGCACATCTTTAGGTTTAGAAGAAGCACATGAGGGCGGACTATGTTCGTATCATCAATGGGTTTCAGACAAATCTGATGATTAATGATCCAATAACCGTGATTCCCAACTTTTATCGCCAAGCTTTATTTGGCTGCAACTTTCCATATATTTTATCCATTATACTCATATGATCGCTCCAACCAACATCCATCCCCCTAAAAACTGGCAGGATTTCGAAACCCTTTGTCTGAAGCTATGGGGAGAAATCTGGCAGATTCCACATGATATCGAATTTAATTCAGACAATGCACAGGGACAGCATGGAGTTGATATCTATGGTCCAACAGACGGTGGGAAATGCTACAAGGGCATACAGTGCAAGAACAAAAAACTAAACCTGATCAATGGCTTGCCGAATCGTATCAGTATCAGCGATGTACAGGCGGAAATTGATAAGGCACGAGACTTTAAGCCTGCTTTGAAGAAGCTGGTTATTGCTACCTCGCTTCCTAAGGATCAGAAAGTAGAAGAGTATGTGCGAATCAAAAGCGCTGAATACGCCCAACAGAATCTCTTTACCATACAAATCTGTTTTTGGGAATTCATTGAACGGAAGCTGACTGAGTTTCCCAAGGTCCACGACTGGTATCTAAAAAATGAAGATTTCCAACGGCCGGCATCCATGGACGTGAACTTTTCAAGTGGGGAAAGAACAAAACATTTTTACCCGAAATTCCAAAAAACGATTGAACGCTTTACCGCTGAAAAACCGCCAGCGGTAAAGCTGCCCAACACCACTGGAAGATTCCTCAATGGTGCAATAGACATCGACCGGCTGATGGAAAACATGAAGCTAAAGGAGACAGAAAACAAAAGAAATATGCAAGCCCTCTTCCCTCGAATAGAATGGCACCAACACTGTTGGCTTAAACTGCTTATAAAAAATACAGGTCAAAGGGTCATCGAGGATTTTAAGATCAAGCTTGTATTTGAAGGGGATTTTCTAGAGGTGGGTGCAGAAAGCCGTAATGGTGTGTTTAATCAGCATTTCAGAAACAATGTAAAGGAATACAGTAATTCTAGCAACAGCCTTTATATTCAACCCTCGCACGGGATACTAGTACAGGGAGATTCCTTTTTTAGCGGAAGCATCTATATTCAACCGCTAATGGATCATCCAACAGAGATTAAAATTTACTGGCATCTATTGGCAAGGGATTTTGAGGATACAGGTGTGCTGGATATTCGTATTGATCCAAAATACCATATAATAGTCAACAATCATTATGTAAGTTCAATCGAAGAAGAAAAGGAATCAACGAACATCTCCTTAATCCAGCGTCTTGGCTCTTTTGATTATCTTCGTGGCACCACTAATTTTTCAGATAAAGAGTCTGATTATATGTGTGAATGATGCTTTACTTCCGATTTACAATCACAATTAGACTAACGTGTTGGGTGGCCGCGGCTTGACTGTAAATGTTTCCAAATTTATATATTAAGAATAAAGAAGAATATTAGCGGACACTAGTTGTTTCAAAAGCCATTTTCGGTAAAACCTGCTCTCAGGTATAGTAGGAGTTTTAAAGGCTCGTTAAAGTTTCGATTTTCTTTACATACCTAATGTATCGATAACAAGTAGCAATGGGTAATTGTAGCCTTTTAGCTATTTCAGAAATTGCATATTTTCCTGTATCATGTAGATCGAGAGCGGTCATCGCTACTTTCAGATTTTCCAGAGATAAACCTTTGGGTCTACCTCCCATTTTTCCTCTGGCTCTCGCGGCATCAAGCCCAGCTTTCGTACGTTCACGAATAATCTCCCTTTCAAACTCTGCTAGAGAAGCAAAAATGTTAAAGGTAAATCTACCTGTAGCTGTGGTGGTATCAATGTGATCATGCAAGCTCACGAAGTTCACTTCTTGTTCATGGAAAAGTGCAACTAAATCAACCAGGTCTCTTAGTGAGCGGCCGAGACGATCCAATTTCCAAACAACAACCTGATCACCTTTCTTAAGATTCTTCAGAAGTTTTTTAAGTTCCGGTCTATCTTTATTCTTCCCTGAAATCTTTTCCTGGTAGATTGTCGTGCATCCATATTCTGTAAGCGCTCTAGATTGAAGATCTAGATTTTGGTCTGATGTACTTACCCTTGCGTAGCCTATTTTCATGTTAAAAATTATTATCAAAAACTCATTATCAAAAATAGCAAAAAAGCCTTTGATTAATGGAATGAGTTTTTGATAATCGGCAAAAAAGAAAAAGATTGATCAGGCTTAATAGGGAGAGATTTGATATGTTAAATTGTAGTACCTCAGTGACAACAATCAATTATCAAATAACGAGGGTTTTATGGTAACAAAATACTGCTTATTCTCGAAAACCGGCTATTCTATAGGAACGATAACTGAATCGATTTTAATCAATTGTTAGTATACTAGGCCCACTCAATTTTTTAACCTCGCAGGCACATTTCCCTCCTTGAACCAAATATACCAACTTGAATTCTTTCCCACTTTCAGATTTTACCAAAACGATAACGTTATCGCCGGAAGAAGAGAAATTCCTAGGATTGGAAAATAGCCTATATTTATAAGTGATCCCTCCGTTATAGTTTGGAGAGTCTTGAAGATTGATCTTTTTTTCTTTTGTGCGGGTATTATAAGTCTCAAGGTAGTAAGCTTTGGTTGGTTTACCATCTGTGCCAATTATAGAAAGAGATATCGTATTTGTAGTTGGTGGACAGCTTAATGTGCCACATTCGGTCTCCATTGTTCTTTTGCATCCGAAAGAAAAGACAGTTAGGAATAGGATTAGGTAAGTCCTCATAGATTTATCGATTATAAGAGAAGACCTACCCTAATTACGAGACTGGAATAATTCTCTTTTATGCTAGAGGTATGGTTAATGTTTTGATGATTGTAACCAATACTTCCATTCATTGCCGCAGTGGGGGCAACCTTGAACTTATACCCCATACCCAGGTTATAAAAAAGACCCTTCTGTATATTGTCATCTATAGCGACTGATTGGCCTAGATCGCCGTAGCCGAAAAAGGTATTCATTTCGTTTTTAAGATAATATCGGGCATCTCCGAAAAGGAGGAAAGTATTATCGAAATGATAACGGTCATTATTGAATGTGTAGCCATCGAGACCTACACCAATCCCGAGAGATAGATTGTTATTTACAAATAGACCGTTTATATTCCTGAGGCTAAGTGCATGTGCGCCATTAACATTTTTTCCGCTTCCACCTGCTTTCGTTTGGATAATGGAATTATTCCCAAGAAAATAGCCAAGTTCCGTCAGGTTAAAATAACCTCTTTCCTGCTTGGTTATTTCCTGTGCTGAAAGGGTGGTGTAGCCGACGATGAGGGTTAAAAGTATTGTAAAAAATTTCATAATTTTCTTTGGTTGTCTGCTTGATTAAAATTGTGTTGTTGAAACAAATATAATAATTAAGGTGAAGCTGAAAAGTTTAACTGCAGCTGATCGACTATTAGTGAAATAAAAATATAGTCGAAACCATTTTTAAAGTGCCTGATGTTAATTTTTTGGTGGATAGAAATGGCAGAATAATCGGCATAAATATTTATGATGATGAACTCGATAGTAAATTAAAAAACTTATTTACTGTAAATTAAGTTGAAATTAATGGACTGACATTTATAAGAGTAAGTTTAACGCGTATTGTATTGCTGACAGTTGATAAATAACGAATTTTTAGAAAGAGTTATTTTAGGATGCAAAAGTAATGAGTTAATGCAATAGGCTTTTTCTCATTAAACGGTCGATTTTTGAGAAAGCAAGAAATTTTTATCGATCATTTTCGCACGTAGAAATGAAGGTATCACTTCCCTCACTCTAATTTTTTTTAAGCTGTCAATCCTTAATAAGTCCTATCACGGCAAAAAGAAAAAGTTTTACAAAACGAATGTGTTTATCCTCTATTGATCTTTCAGCTGTAAATACTCAATATTTATACCAAGACAAATAGAGAAATTTTCTAAATATCATATCTTGAAGTAATAAAAGCAAAAATTTTGGATTCACCCAGTTGCGTTTTTCATCTCTCTACATTATTCTTCGCGCTAGTCTAGCGGATCCCAAAAGATTCGTTTGAAGTCTTGAACCTGATTATTTATTATAACTATACCTTCATTGACTAGGAGTTGCTCCATCAATCTTTCTCCGGCGAAATGATGTTTACCAGTAAGCAAACCCACTCTATTAACCACACGATGGGAAGGCAAAGCTGGCGCAACACAATGAGAGTGATTCATTGCGATACCCACCAATCTGGAGGATTTTCTGACACCAAGTGCATTCGCTATGGCGCCATAGGTAGTAACCCGCCCAAATGGTATTTGGTCTACGATCTCATAAACATTGGTGTAAAAATCCCGCACTTTACTTTTTAATAGATTAAATTATAAGATCAGCAATGGCAACTAAATTTAACTTTGCTTACTTATGCCGCCCTATCTTATTTATTCTGGTGATATATCAGAAATCTTTGTTATGCTTTTCGAGCTTGCTTTTCTAAGCATTTTTTAGTATTTTTTCTACACTCACATTAATCTGTTTTATAACAACCTTACTTCACTTGTATCGTTTAAATCTACTTTGGAGTCTTCTCGCTCATCTTATTTTGCTTCATTACCCATGTTGATAAAACAAATATATATAATGTATGATTTGGCTTAATTTAGCATTAAATATTCAATATGCCTGAACTTCCCGATTTAGCTGTAATGGCTATAAACCTCGAACGAGAATTAAAAGATAAAACGCTTAAGTCCTTAACACTTCATGTAGACCGCAAGAATAACGTACCTGAAGCTAAGTTACAAAGTGCTTTAGTAGGCCATAAAATTAAATCAGTTTCCAGAGAAGGAAAAGAATTAAGGCTTGTGATCGGAAAAGAATCATTGGGGCTACATCTAATGTTACATGGCGAGCTTAAATTTATAAAAACAGGAGATGAAGTAAAGTTTCCTATTCTACAACTAGATTTTGTAGGAGAATCGTTATACATGACCGATTGGCAAAAGCAAGCCACCCCTACCCTGAACCCTGAAGTGTCAAATGTGCCCGATGCACTGGGTATTAATCAAAACATATTTAGCGAATTACTGGCGAAAAAGAAGACTGATATTAAAACGTTACTTCTCGACCAAAAATCAATCAGGGGAATAGGTAATGCATATGCCGATGAAATCCTTTATGATGCAGGAATCTCGCCGCATTCTATATCAAACGCCATTCCGTCTAAACTGGTTGAAGCACTATTGAACTCCATTAAAGCAGTTTTGACAGATGCAGTCAAGAACATCTACAAATCTAGCCTTGGCCAGCTAACAGGCGAGAACCGTGAGTTCATGAAGATACACCTTCCCAAGACTGAAAAAACGTTTAAAGATGAGACAATTATCGTTGATAAAAAAGGAGCTAGAAAATCCTATTACGTTGATAGCCAAAAAGTATTTAAATGGTGATGAATGTAACAGAACTCTAGGACTAATTCCAATCTGCGCCCGGCCCACAAAGACCTGTATTACTCAATGATGAAACAGGGCTAGATGATTATGACGTCTCTCTTGGAACGCATTTTTGCCATTAAAACTAATCCTGAATCCAAAAAAGAGCTACGCTCATATTGTGCTTCAACCAAATGAAGCTTATAATAGAAATAATTATCGAAACATTTTAGATCAAAAGTAATCAGCAAAAGGCAGATTTATGCCTTAAGGTGTTTCTATCAATGTCTTTGTATTAATATTTCACTATAAAAAAGGTTGATAAATAAATTTGTTTTGCTAATTTTTTTAGTATTATTTTGTGGTTAAGTAATTGCTTATGCTCCGAGAAATAGATTTCAACCGTGATATTGATAAAGAGCCGTTGGCAAACCCAAGTGCTGTATCCGGTTTTGTAAGCCCTGCAGATGATTATATGGAACGGCGTTTGCATATTGCCCAAAAGATTGTAGATGATCCAGTAAATACCTTTTATTTTGAGGTTCAGGATAATCAAATGAGTGATTATGGAATTTTAAAAGGCACTATTTTGGTCGTGGATAGGAGTAAAGATATTCAAGATGGATCAATAATCGTCTGTAATGTGGATGGTGAATGGCTTAACCGTTGTATAGTCCATAAGAATAAAGAAAGAATTTTATTTACCTCACCAAACGACAATAGCCCATTGAATGTAACAGGCAAGAATATGGTAATTTTTGGTGTTGTATCATGGTACTGTGTCCCATATAAAAGTTATGTTCGCTTTAGCTGATTGCAATAATTTCTACGCCAGTTGTGAAAGACTGTTCCGTCCTGAACTAAACGCTAGACCAGTTATCGTTTTAAGTAATAACGATGGTTGCGTTATTGCTCGAAGCAATGAGGCCAAAGCACTTGGCATCGCCATGGGTGCACCAAAGTTCAAGATTGAAGACGAAATAAAAAGACATAACATTGCGGTATGTTCAAGTCATTACGAACTTTACGGGGACATGAGCGCGAGGGTAATGACAAATTTAGCACGTTTTACTCCAGAGGTTGAAGTTTATAGCATTGATGAATGCTTTTTGAGGTTGGCAGGTTTTACAAATCTTGATCAGTACGGTAAGAATATAAGGGATACAACCATTAAAAATACCGGAATCCCCATCAGTATTGGGATAGCCCCGACAAAGACCTTAGCGAAGCTGGCAAATAAATTAGCAAAAAAGACACCGTCAGGTGTTGTGCTCTTGGACAACGAAGCTGAAATCACCGAGGCACTAAAATCATATCCGGTAGAAGACATTTGGGGCGTCGGCAGGCAGTATGCAATTAAATTAATATCTGAAGGTATAGAGACAGCAGAGCAATTGAGAAACCTGCCTGCAGAATGGGTAAATAAAAACATGACTATCGTTGGGGCAAGAATGTGGAGAGAGTTATGGGGTGAGAGTTGCCTTCATTTAAAAACAGTTCTGGATCCAAAAAAGGGTATGTGTACGAGCCGAGCATTTGGAAAAGTCACGGATAATTTTGGCGACTTGGAACAAGCTACTGCAAGCTATACATCAAGGCTTGGTGTCAAATTGCGAAGGGAGAAATTGTGTACGATGGTGATATCTGTTAGGTTACTTACCAATAGATTCAAGACTGATCAACTCCAGGCGTATCCGAGCATTACTATAAATCTACCCCATCCTGTAAATAATACCACTGATCTCATTCGTGCTGCGATGACTGGTTTAAAGAAAATTTATCTTAAGGGTTTTCTTTATCAAAAAGTAGAAGTAATGGCAACAGGATTAATATCGGAAACAGAAGTACAGTTAAATATGTTTGAAGAATACCAGGGTCTGAAAAACAATAAATTATCGGGTGTATTAGATACCATTAACAAACATTACGGGTCAGGAACTATCAGGATGGCGACAGCTGGGCAACAGCAGCGGTGGGCGATGAAAAGACAGTTTCTAAGCCCAGGATATACGACAAGTTGGAAAGATATTATCAAAGTCAAATAAGATTATAATTAAAATGACTAAGTTTAATTATTACCAAAACAAGAACAATTAACAATCATGTGTGCTAGATTTACCCTCACAGCAGAACAAAAAGATATATTGAAATCTTATCCGTTTCAATTTACGGGCGAATATCAGCCAGATTCAAACATTGCTATTACTGAGAGTGGATTCATTATTACAGCCGACGAACCAGATCTTATACAAAGAATGGGCTTTGGAATAATTCCATATTGGGCCAAAAGCAAAAGACTGGAATACGATACTTGGAACATCAGAAGTGAGGAGGTAATGGAAAAACCAACATTTGCCCCATTAATCGAAAATCACAAAACTTGTTTGGTTATTGCAGATGGATTTTACGAATTTGAAGGACTCCCGGACGGAAGAAGACAACCATGGAGATTTATAGTCAATAACAGGAAAACATTTGTTATGGCCGGGCTTTGGTCTGAATGGGTGGATCCAGAAACCAATGAAGCTTTCCGCACATTTGGTATAATGACCACAGTGGCTAACAAAATGGTGGCTAGAATTCACAAAAAAAAAAGAATGCCTGTGATTTTACCACTTAAGTTTGAGAAACGCTGGCTCAATAAAAAACTCTCTTCCGAAGAATTATTAAAACTTTGCACAACGTTACCTGACGCTAGTATGTCTTGCTTTAAAGTAAGTCCCAAGGTAAATAAGGTAAGTACTAAAAAAATGCCTAATAAAGGCATCGACCTGGCGAAGCCATACAACACTGATGATGAACCTATGCAAGGTAAATTAGATTTATAATATGCAACAGATATATAGTTTTAACATTGAGGAAAAACAAGTTGGAGTGAATAGCGACGATGGTCAAAGTTATCACGTTTCGATAGATGGAAAGTATGCAGGAATCATTTTCCCTGAATTCAATGATGACCTTGGAGATGGGAGCATTTTATGGACTACAAAGGATCTCATATCAAATGAGTTAGTAATACAGATAGGAATTCACATTGAGGACGAAGATTTATAAATATACCACTTATAGAATATTTGATTAATCTGATCAAAAGCAAAGCTTTATCTGATAGCATCAGCGAGGTAATATAATTTTAAAGCATGGGGCAAACATCTATGACTTAGATAATGTGGTAGATTATTTTCAACTTGAATTTGTACATTTAGAGCCTCAAATAATCGTAAATTATCCTGATCAAAATGGCAAAAAGTTAAATGCAATATGAAATAAATAAGGAAAGTTACGCGTACAAGCTTTCTCAAAATATCAAAAAAGCGGTTCCTGACTTCATAATCAAACTTTGGTTCTACAACAAGATAGAAATATTGAAACTTGGAAAATTTAATTTTAAGCGCTCCAGCGAGCAAAAAGAAGCTGATAATAAAATCTGGCTATATGCACTGCTCGAAAGCTTACCTGAAATCGAGGTTGAAATTGAAAGGATTACAATTGTAGTTCATGAAAATGACGAAGAACGTAGGCAGATTTTGATTAATCCCACCGAATTTGACTTAAGTGAGAAGTGGTGGCAACTTGTAAATCCCCTGCTTGAACCCAGAAGAAGACCAGGTGACGATAAGGTTATTACATTGGATCATCCTTACTATAGTAACAGAAATTTCTTTAGAGATAAAATTTTTAAAGAAAATGAAGCAAAATGACACTAGGTTTTCGATGGGAAAATGCAAATAAACAATCAATTTATTTTAGACTCGCCCAGGATAACGAAAAAGTCTTACTTAATAGTTTAACAAACTACCTGTATATATTTTATAAAACCATTCTTAGCAAAATATTTTGATTTATACTTTGCCGTATCTTTGAACTGGCATGAAGGAAAGGTCATTTTATCGTTTTATTTGGCTAATACTGTTTTCCTTTTGGTGTACTAAAAAGTCGTTGACATCGCCTAACCCCTTTTCTCGGTAAAATGAACTTTTATCTTCGGCCAACTTGATAAACTCTAAAGCCTTTTCAGTTGCTTTGTTACCTCCTACCCCATTATCAAAATACAGATGTACGGGGACATTCTTTTCTATCGACTTATCATTAACATTCAGACTTAGCTTTTGTGTGAGATTACCAGTACTGTTCAATACAATTGCGTAAAAGCTTTCTTTCGGATTTAAACTTCGATAACTACTAAAATCCATGCTACCTTCAAACATCTTTATACTTTGAGGGTTTGCACCAATGGTAAACGAAGAAATACCCCCTCCGTTTAAGTTCCCCTTATACAACTTAGACCTCACGGCATAACCGCCGTTTTTATTTTCAAATCCAATTGCAAAAAAATTATCCTTTCCATTTGTCCAATGAACTTCTTTTCCAGCTTTGGCAATGTCTCTTATCTCCAAACCTCGGCTTCTCAAATAATTTAATAATGCTGGATGCTGCACAGTATCCAATACCTTAGTTATTGAAACATTATATTCAGTTTCCCCATTCTTCTTATAAAATGCTTCATAGGCATCGGCCAAGATATCGGTATTTTTATCTAGTCGATTTATTGCCTCAACGAAGGTTTTATTTTCGAAAAGCTGAACAGCTTTGATGATATCGCCCCCCTCCCCTTTAGCATGATCATACCAAAGATTATCTTTTTCCTTAACAGATATTGAACCCGTTTTTTGATGATGGAAGCCAAAGAAATATTCTTTACCCTTTTTCCCATCAAAACGCAAGTCTCCTAATCCTTCAAGTTTGAAAAAATAATCTAGTAAAGATACTTCGGCCTTGATTTTAGAGGCCTGTTCTGTTAGTTGTGCATAATTGACTTTAGCCATTGTATTATTACATTAAAAGGTTATTATGTGTTAATTTGGTGTGATATGTATTGTTTGATAGTTCTGTACAATGTTTAAAGTATAAACAAACACAATTTATTTCGGGTCGACTAGTTTACATAAGACGTTCGTTTTTTGAGGGGCTATGAACTGTTTGTATAGTACGCAGAATTTGTGACATGATATCGCCCAAAACGTCTTCCTCAACAACACAACTAATCTTATTACATTTTCCATGATATGTACTTTTGATAAGCAAAAATAATAATAGAAACATTGACGTCATGATACATTGACGTAAAAATACAAATACAACTAATTATTAAAAGAATAAATGAAAGCATCCACACTGTTATGGGTTAAAATTTTGTTCAAATTTTCTAATTTTGATCTTTCAAAAGCATAGCATATTCTTTGCCCGTGAAATTTCTAAATATATTAATGCCGTTTTTGTCTCTAGTTTTCTTTAAAGCCACGTTATAGTCAACTTTGGACTACTGAGGTAAAGTTGCCAGGGGCAATTTATAATAAGCCTGAAGTATTTATTTAACGGACTTTCTTTTTTTCATTATGTTATCTAATCTATCGTCTGCTTTTTGTTCGATAGATTTTTCTTTCACTGGGGCAACTTTTACGGTGTCCTTTTTAATGGTATCCACATTTTTAATAACCGTTGTTGTATCCGTTATAACGCTAGTTTCCTTATTTTCGCTCGTACAAGCACCTAGACCAAGCATTAACACAAATAATATCTTTTTCATAAGTTTTTATATTTAGTATAACAAATATATCCATAAAACTTTATATGACTTAAACACTATTATTTTAGCCTAGCCGGTTTATTCCAGGATTTCAAAAACGATAGTGTTTTTGTTGTTCCGGAAGATCTGCAGAAAGGTAAAATACTATTAATATCAAGTTGGAGCTGAACGGATCTGCACCTACTCAACTATTAAAACGTTAGCATTTAGACTAGTTGCCATTTAAAGATGGTGTAATGTCAATTAAGAAGTCATTATTGATAATTACAAATGCTGAAAGAATGATAAGGTCTTTCACACGAGCATTAGTTTGCTTTTTTTTAATTTCATCCAGCGCAAAAAATATGTTGTTACTTTCAACCTCAAACTTTCCGAAGTCTTTAATTTCTATGACGTATTTCTGTAAGTCCATAATATCTATTTTAAATTGTCTATTTCTTCAATGATTGTGTTCAGGTAATTATCAAACTTTGATACTCTAGCATCAATGTTCCTTTGCTTTTTATTATCGATGACAATTCTTAAAAGGCTACCATCATCAAACTGAAATCTATTATATCCGTAATCCATATTTATACTGGTGCACATCATATACACTTTAAAAAACTTTTGCAATACGGCATCAGGAATATATTTAGTTAATAGGCGCGTTCTTCCAGAGTGGAGGTAGTCAATCATACCTTGCCAAGAAAGATCATAAGAGTGTTTTATTTGGGTTACTCCTTTTGGTAGGGGCTTACCATCGGCTTTAAGATCATCATATATTTTTTCTAATCTTAAATCTTCTAGATGTATTTCACGAAAAGCAAGATCAGATTTAATCATCCCTTTTTCAAGCTTTTTTACTTTGTCACATTCCAACATTCGGGCAAAATCCGTTATGCCGTATTTATGAGCCTTAATAATTATTGTATCAAGCTGGGCGATTTCATCAGTAGTATATAACAATGGTAAATTATCAATACGCTGTTTTTCTGATAGCAACCAATTAATATAGGATGGGCTTTCATTGATAACCTCTAGGCCTCGAACTCCCCATTTTCTAAGGTCTGTATCAGATTGAAGTTTCTTAAAGAAAGTGTTATCGTTAAAGCACTTATTCTTCATGGCAATGACCATATCAATTACAAAATCATCAATTGTAAAACATTGACTGTTAATTACTTCTAAACCCGTTGATGACTCAAAAGCAGTGGTTATAAAGCCGTTATTTAAAGTAACGAAGTCTATTAAAGGGAAAGCATTGACGTTAAGCAGAAAGCCTGTACGTTGTCCTGTTGCGGTATTAAAAGTAACTGGATTTCCTACCTTGTACATATTCATAATTGATATATGTAAAGATAAGAACTTAGACGTCAATAAGCAATTGTATATTAATATATCTACGTCATGACGTCTTTGTGTCGCTTATTTGTGATTTTATATTTTCACAATCTTTTGAATTTTCAAAAGTACCTCGAGGCATAACCATCATTAGGAAAAGTGCCATTAAAGATGTTAAGCAGAAAAGAGCAAAATTGAAGTATGAAAAGTTATCAAAGATATTAGCTTGTAAAAAGAATGCTATAGAAACAGTAGCATTCCAAATAACCCAAATCCATCGTGAAAAATAAAACTTGTTCTTGGCCTTTTTATAAAGGCGGTGCTTTGTGATATCCATAGTAATGTTTAAGTGATGACATATAGACGTCTATACATCAACGCAATTTAGTTTCTGTCAAATCTTGTAGCCCAGCAATTCCGCCCAAAAGTTTTAAAGAATGTTCCCTGTATTTAGCCAATTTACTTAATAATTCTCTACGTTCCTGTTCAAGTCTGGCAATTTGTTCTTCATGGTTTTTATTAATGTGTAAGCAGTGCATAAGAGCTTTTGTTTTAGTGCTTATATTATGCTTGTTTTTTACCGCTTCAACTACGTTTTCATCAAAATCGGTCAATTTTACTGTTAGAGTTCCCACGTTATTTTTTTTAAATGTTTTCGATATACAAATATATAGATATACATTGACTTATTGATGTAATGACGTCATATATCTTCATTTTTATTTGCTAATATTTTTGGGATTTTGACATTAATTTTGTATATTAGATGTAAAGATGCATTGATGTAATGATGTCTTATTTATTAATCAAAATATAAATGTTATGACTGGGGTAGGAAAATTTATTGTGGCAGTTTTTGTAAGTTTCTTTTTAATGATCGGTGCTTTAAGTTCAAGTCATCCAGTTTTATTAATATGCCTGGCATTTGTAGTATGGATTTTATTTGTGCTTTCCATTTCAGGTTCTTCAAAAAAATATCGGGCTAAATAGGGGAGAGGTACAATCAGTTTTTAGATACACAAAAACTATAATAGTATTTCGACCGTAGCCAACTAAGGAATTATATTTTCCTCTTTGCTGTAGTTAAATGCATTTGCATTCTATTGCTTTTCTCTTCCAAAACCCAGCTTTATTTTTTCTTTTTGCTGTAATGGTTCTTTAGAAAGGTATCAGGCTATCCAGTTAACATAATTTTAAGCCCTTATATGCCTTTTTATTTGTAAAAGGATAACTTTAGACGTTAAGTATAAACAAAATCTATTGAGGGCCTTTAAAATGATTTTTTTTAAACTATGGCCGAAGGCAAAAACAAAAAAAATATTTGCGCTTTTTGCGCAAACGCCTTATATATAGATTATGTTATTAAGATATAATAATGGTCGAAATACTATTAGGGTTCTTAAAAAAAAGCGCCATTCAATCAAATCAATGGCTTTTTTATTTTAGTCTCGGTCGAAATACTATTAAGGTCGGTCAATCGGGTCGAAATACTATTAAGGTCGGTCGAAATACTATTAGGGTTTATAGCCCCTCGGTCGAAATACTATTAAGGTCGGTCGGTATACTATTAGGCTTTTTCTTTAGCGGTCGAAATACTATTAGGGTCGGTCGGCATACTATTAGCGGAGGTCGGTATACTATTAGGGTCTTGGGGTATTGAAACAGGTTCGATACTTAAAAATCCGCTGTAAATCATTGAAATTGCCTCCTTGTCTTTTAGTTCTTTTTTCTTATCCCAATTATTCGCTTTAAAGTGTGCATTTTTAAGGATCTCAACCTTTTTTTGCAAATCAGCATCATTGTTATTTAACCAGCGTTGGAAATTGTCTGCCTCGGTCTCTAGGGCTTCAATTTTGCTTAGACGTTCAATAGGATAGGAAATATCAAAGAACATCCTTAAAGCCTTTAAAAGTGAGAATTTTAGGTTGTGGCTAACTTGTAGCTGTTTAACAACATCAGGGTGCAAATTAGATTTGAAATCAAACTTTACAAAATAATCTTCCTGATACGGATTACTCGTATCTCCATTTACAAATTTGTAATCAAAAGAGAAGTGAAGTTTATTCTGCTCGCTATTAATCTGCTTATGAATTGCCTTAAGAATATTACTTACAGCCTCTTTTTTGTGTTTTGGCTCTTTCTCTACTTGTTTTTTATTCTCGAGTTCCTTTTTAAATCTTACACCAGCGATATCTGCTAAAAAATCGATGCTATAGAATGGTATCTGTTCATTGTTTCCTCTCGAGGAATAAATATGAAAAACCTTGTTGAGCCAAATATAGATTTTCTTTCTGCTGTGGCCTCCTTTTCCCTTGCCGATCACTGGTAAACGTGTGGTATCTAAAGTATAATAACGCTGAACAAAACCGTTCATCATTACATCCGAAAGTCTGACTTCGTAAATCTTTTTAGTACCCATTACATTACCTCCCTGAACAATAATATCCTTCAGGATGGGGAAGTTTTCAAGCTGGATGATATTACCATCATCTTTGTATTGGATTACTTTTGAAAACAAAATGTTGTTTTTAAGCATCTTCAATAACGTAAATTCTAATATACTTTCAAAACTATGATCTGAATAGACGGTGTTTCCGGCAATGCCTTTAGCAACATCAGGATGCATAGAACAAAGGTTTTGTGCAGTAATACCAGTAAATTCACTGTATTCCTTAATTGTAAATCGGGTGTATCCGAATAGATTGTTATTTAACTTTTTACTCATAAAAATGATAAAGTCTAAAACATTCTGTGCATCATTCCCAAATGACTTATCGATGTCCATCAAGTTATCTGCGATAGACCTATCAACTCTGGAAAGGTTATAGCTTAAAGTGGAAATATCGGTTGTACTCATATTATCAAAATTAAACGTCTTGACGTCTTGACGCAAATATATAAATATATATTAAATTAAAAAAAAATTGACTGGTATTATTTTCATTTTTTCATGCATTTAAAAGTACGGTTTTTTTCTTTTGCTGTCAATCTGCTTATGGATAGCGTAGTGGGGATTTATTAGTTTTATGATACACAAAAACCCTAATAGTATTTCGACCGTAAGCACACGATCATAAAAAAACCCCATTACTGGGGTTATAAAAGTTAATATTCAGCAGGCAACATAATTGTTCCGCTTACAAGCCAAACATCTAACTGATTGGATTTAAAATCCGATAAAGGGATGTCTAGAGTCTTAAGTACATTCTTATTGCCGTCGGTAACGGTTATTTTAAATTGAGAGGTTTCGTTTAGTCTTTTTAAGTTCCAGACCTGAAATTCTTCTCCTTTTATTTTATTTGAGTAAATGGAAATTATATCTAAGAACCAATAACATTCATAAGTATCGGCCAAGTATTTTATTCCATCAGTGTAAATTGAACCGAAAGTATGTTTATAGAAATTTTCTGAACCGCCAATAAATCCTTTAAATTCATGCGTGTTGTTTAATTTAAAATTTTCCATTTTTTTATCTTAATCATAAACCTGAATTAGTTTATATGCGTTTCATCGGCTCTATAACCGAATAAGTGCAATTCATTTCAAAAAAAAATGTGGTGGCTTTTTCCCTTTAGGGATACCCATTTTATTTTTAAATTATTTGGTGGGGTAGGATAGGGGTTGCCCACGTTTCGGGGATATGTGCCGAACTTTGTATTTAAACTGATATGTCCTAACTCCCCCCTTACTTATATACGATTCGTTTAATACTATCAAAACTTGATAAAGCTGATCACCTGAGGTACATTTTTTACTATTGTTTTTGAATGGCCGGCTTTCTCTAGGAAGGAAGAAACGATAGTGTTTTTCTTTGGATACCTGATCTGCAGAAATTCAAAACACCATCAAAATAGGAGTGGGGCTGAATGGATCTACACATGCTCCACTATTGAAATGATAGTAAAATTTATTAAAGCAAAAAAGGGGGTTAGCGGAAGCTAACGCCCTAAAATGACATTCAATCAAATGCAGTATACTAATTTATTTTAATTGACTTTACTAATGGATCAGTTACCTGCCCAACTGGTTTAGCGGTGTAATTAAAGGTATCCAATAGCGTCCCATCAGCAAAAACCTTTACAACTGCCGTAATTGGTATTTGTGCGGTATCATCGGTATTATTCACCTGTGTAGCCAACAAGGTAAAAGCCAAGTTACCTGCAACCGTTTTACTTTCAATAATCAGTTTAGAATTTTTAGGCTCGCCAATATAGTTGTAAGCGTTTCCCTCTGCTATAATCTGTGTCCAAGATGTATTTGCTGGTGTTGTGATTTCAGGAGCAACAAAGCCTCCTGTAGAAGTGGTTAAGGTAGTTACAGCAAATAGTAATTGATAATTTTGATAGTTACCTGAAAGGTCAACTTCGACCCTTACCTTTTTATCCGTGGCTGGGCTTATCCCATCTTCACTTTTTTTACTGCAAGAAACAAATAGCAAGGCTATTAAACATAAGGATAGTACGTTTTTCATAATCTTTTTTTTAAGTTGTTTTTAATTTAATTCAATGATTTTGCTTTTTGAGCGAGCTTTTTGTACCAACTCTCTAACTGTATCCCCGAGCGTTGATTGCTTAATCCCTGTCAGGGAAATTATTACATCTTGCTTATCAGTAGTGATCAGGGTTAAGGTCATTATTTGTAAAATCCGCATAATGAAGCTTTGGGTTATGATATAATCTTTGACCCTGTAAAGTTCTAATGTAATGAGGGTATAACTGAAAATACCAGTTCGGATTTTTAATGTTTCTTCCGTAAGAATGTAGATGGTGTTTCGGATAGTCCAAAAACGGTAAAAGGCAATACCCAAAATAATAATTGCAGGTAAGCAAAGCATATTTATCCAATATGCCCCAACTAAAAAGCCTATAGAAAGAAAAAGCCATCCGAAGATGGCTAAAAAACAATAGGCTAATGTTGGGCTTAACTGCAAATAGGGTTGCTGTACTGGTGTCCCTATGCTGTCCATGTTATCGTCCTCTCGATAGGGTTTTAGTTTCCTGATTATCTACTTTGATATCCTCTTTCTTTTCAAACTGTAGCTTCATATCCTTATCGTAGATATTGAGGTTCTTATATTGAGGGTTTGCAGATACGTAGCCCTTTTCTTCTCCGCTACTTTTCTCAAAGGTTACGGCCTGTAAGTTGCCGCGGTTGAGGGATGAAATTAAACGTTCCCTTTTATCAGGGTCGTTTAGTTCTTTGATTGAATGCTTTTGTAAAGAAGCCTGTAGGTCGAACCCGTATCCTTTGTGGAACGTTTTAAAAGGGGAGTTTCCCTGTTCGTTCTTTTTTTCAATGTCTAATTTTACCCAAATGTCCTCTTTACGTTTTGGTGTTTCCTGACCATCAATAACCTTGCCCCCTAACTCGGCTTTCTTTTGGATGGCTCGACCAGACAAAAGATTGTAAGCCTCTTTAGCAGTAATATCATTTCCTTTATTTAAGAAAAAAACCTGATTGACAGGGCTATCGAATTTCCCATCTTTAAGCCCCTTTTCTAATGATGCCTGGTAGTTGTTTAAAAAAAATTTATCGGATGTGGTACTTTTGCTAAACCTTAATTCATAATTGATGAGGTCTTTTGCTATAGGGGTACTAAACTCTGCTGTTGCTCCGAGTGTGAATTTATCGGCACCTTCCCTCATTCTGGCTTCTAATGCAGAATTGAGGTTTTCGCCAAACCCTAAATACTTAAGGCTGTTTTTTAAATAGTCAAAATTGTCTAAGTTGAGTTCAGTTTTCTTCATATCGAATTTAACACTATCAAAACTAACAAATTTTACCCCATTTTCCAGCGCTTTACCATCGTTTTTAGCAATTATGTGGTTTTTATCTACGAAATAATACACATCTTTATCGACAGGCTGAAATTTATCGAAAAAAAGGCTTTGTTTATCCTTTTTAGATAGGGTAAAACCATCAATAACATCAGGAATAGATTTTTCCTGCTCGGGGCTAAGTTTAAGTTTTGAGTTTTGCTCTTTAGATACAAATTCAATTTGTTCAGCGGTCTGCCTTGCAACCTGAACAGGAAGCGAAAAAATTTCCATTTTTTTGGGGTTTAAATTTTGATTGTTTGAGACACTTGTATTTTCTCGTTTTCGTTCCCCATTGTCCTTAATTGGCTTAGGGGTTTGCTTTTGTGCAAAAAAATCGATTAAATCATCGGTAAAATCTATTTCCCCTAAATCTGTTAGAGGGTTAACATCTCCTTGGTTTCTATCCACAGCGGTATAGGTGATAAAATGGGTTTAGTAAATAAAAACTCTATTAATGAGCATCAGGGATAGTAGTGGTTATCCTTTTTGATGGGAAACTCATATTAACAGCAAAATTGGAATGTAAGGAAACCCGGGCGAAGGTTCACCGAAGGCGTGGTCCTTGAAATGGAAATTGCTGTTGTTATGAGGTGTGTTGTAAATTGGGTAATGCGCTGTACCAGAGGGAAAGAAGCAATTACTTAATTTACAAATGGGTTGTGCGCAAAAAGATATGAACAGATAGCCCGTGCAAGCCTAGAGCGGTGGAATGCCCTAAAACTTTTTTTACCAAATGTTTACAATCTCTAACTTATATTCATTATTCAATTGGAACTGCCCTTTATACTGATCTGCATCTTTAGGCTTAAACAATTTTATACCAGTTTTTTTACCATTACACAAGTCTATCAGGTCATTGAGCATAATCTTATTACCCGAAACCTCTCGCCAAATCGTAAAATCACACTTAATATTTTCATCCCTATAATTAGAGCATCCATACGCTTTGTTATTAGACGAAACGCTACCGGTCTTACATTTTGGACACTTCAAAATTTCAAAATCAAACTTCAAATGATAGTCGTCACCAAGGCTCAACTTAGCACCAAACTCCTTGCTAGAATTACTAATAAAATCAGTTCTATAATCGGTCAAATTGCCATTTAAAAGTGTTTCGGCATTGTCATTAGAAAGTTCTACCTCTGCAATTTTTTTTCCTATATACAAGTCGCAAGCTTTATCATTAAAATAATCCTCGCACACAAATGCTTTATTAGTCACAAACACGCCTTTACCACATTTCGGGCATCCGCTTTGTAATTTAAGCTGTTTCTGATTATCAAAGTGGGGCTTAATATAACCGTCCACAATTGTAAGCTTAGCACCAAAAGGCTTACTATCCTTATTAACCAAATCGTAAAAAAAAACAGTCGTCCCATGATCGCACAAATGTTTAACTATGTCATCGGTCATATTCTTTCCGAAATACGTTTTAAAAATCCGAAAGCTACATTTGTCAACCATACTTTTAAAATGGTTACACAAATAGGCATTTGCGCCCTCAATCAATTCTCCTTGATTGCAAACAGGGCAATTTAAAATTCTATTCATAACTTAAAGGTTTTACTTATTGACGTCTTGATGTAGTTATATATCGTTAATTCAATCTTTTGATTTCAAAAGGTCGAAGAAATATATGTGCTGGCCGTTTTTCGGCTTATGTATTTTCAAGTTGACACGCTTTCCAAAAACACGGCAAAAAGAAGAAAATTTAAATTTCTTCTGATGTATTTCGGCAGTCTTATAGGAGCTGTTAAAATTGCTGGAAGCAATATGAATAATGTCATTTTTCAAAGAAAAATGACAATCTTTATTATTGAGCCAAACCGATATTTTACAGTCATAGATATGCCCTAAAAGATCATTGCCGAAGACTGTATGGTAATTGGCCGAGTGAAACAGGCCTTTAAGTTTTAAAACTTGACTTTTTGAGGGCTTGACACCGAGAGACACAAAAAGACACCTGTCAAAGTCATAATTTAACTCAAAATAATTTGTAAATGCGATAGCCTCCATTGCGGAAAAAAATAGAAAAATATCGGTCGGAAAACTATCATTACCCCATGACCAAAAGTCTGTAGAAATGCAAAGTTTGTGGGAATTGAAGCCAACGATTTCAGAGCCGAAAAGATCATAATTAAATACTAATCGCCCAGCTAAATCAGTTGAAAAGGAGTTATAAAAAAAACGTTGGGCATTTTGCCCAACGTTTAATTTTGATAACAAAGGTACGGTAACATTATCGGCCTCGGCCTGTTGATTGTTTTTCATCGTTTTGTTTCTCCTCATTTCTTTCTTTGACGGCATCAGGAAGATCGTTTTCATCAAGATGATGAACCTTAATGTCATTTTTGACATCTTCGATGTCCACTACTTTCATTTCATCCAATTTACTTGCCGACATATTTGAGGCCTTGTTAAACTCCCCTTTTACTAGGAAAATTTCTGCCGAAATAGATTTATCGTTAGGGAATTGTGCCTGTTTTCTGTCCAGTTGCTTTTCAACTTCGACCAAAGCTTTTAGATACCCTTTAGAATAAGCTTCATCCTTTTCTTTAGAAGTTGCCTTTGGGGGTTGATTACCTTTATCTAAAAGGCTTTTTATGCCCGTAATCAAGAGATAGCTTATACCTCCATCTATCAATATGGAAAGTACCAGACCTGCACGGTTTGAGCGAACTCCGTTTTTATCAGATGTGCTCAATTGGATTTCAGTACCATCTCCCAAAGCGACCACTTCACCCTCTTTAAGTTTACGTTTCTTTTCTGCGCTTAATGTTTCCCCATTGATCTTTTCGGGAGATTTAATTTTGGCTGGGTCATAACTCATAAACTGTTTAGTTTGTGGGTCGTATTCAATTACTGCATCTTTATCCTTTTTAAATTCCCGAGCTTCGACCACCTCCCAGGTGTTACGGTTAACCATTTTTTTCTCCCAAGAGGTAATTTCTCCAACCTCGTTTTTCATGGGGGCATCAACCTCGACCAATTTATTTCCCAAATTGTTAAGCTGTACCTTATCGCCAATTTTATGGCGCGATTGAGCCAAAGCCTTATCTAAATCAACACCCCAAATATGTTTTGAAGTGCCGTCTTCCTTTGCAAGCTCGATGTAGTAACTAGAACTTTCTTTAGGGTCGAATTGAAAATGGTCTTTACCATGAGATACGATTGTACCATACATGGAAGTCGTTTTTTTGATATTGGTCTGTTGACCATTAACAAGCTTGTCCTTTTCTTCTGTTTCTAAAAGTGGATGGTCTTGTATTTCTTTATAAATAGGGTCAAATCTAACCTTATTCTCGCCTTTTTCCTTAATGATAGACACACGGGCATTTAAGCTCTCTATACCATAGCCGTTGCCTCTAATATTCTTGATTTCCAATAGATCAGTAACGTTGCCCCTTTTTAAAGCGGTCGCATTTGAATTGTCCATTAATAACTGACCATCTTTCATAAGGCCAACTTTTTCTAACTCCTGTACTGGTAAGTGATTTTCTAATACCGTATTCATAATTTCTATAATTAAAATTTGCGTCTAATACTGTTTTCTGTTTGTAATTCGGGTGTGGGGTGGATCGAAATACTATTATGCTTTTCGGCCTTGATGGCTTCGACCTTTTCAGGGTTTCGTTTTGCCTTTACCAAAGAATTAAACAATTGGTCGCTAGTTGTCAATTTCGTTTTGTGTTTTGTGTCGATATCCTGAATTATAAATTCTTTACCATCGGCTTTTACGACTTTTTGAGGGTCACATAAAATAATTGGGGATTAGGCAAAAAGTTTTTCCATTCTGAACAGGAAGAATTTAGTATCTACAACACCCCTTTGATTAGCTCTAAA
>NZ_JBEONS010000021.1:0-64315 GCF_040544395.1 Pedobacter sp. CG_S7
AAAATACATAAAAATATCCTAAATAACAAAAAAAACAAGTGTAATTTATTGTTAATCAATTAGTTAAATCACATATTGCCTTGCAACGGTCTTAATACGTAAATTTCCCCTGAAAATCAATTCGGATAACGTAATTGGTTTGAGCATCTACCAAACTTCTTAAACGACTTTCACTGAGTAGTAATTTTTCCTGAATTATTTTACTATCAGTAATATCCATACAAGCACCTATAAGGTTAATTGCTAAACCAGTGTTATCTAAAATCACTTTAACACTCGACATCAGGTGCCTGACCTCAGCATTTGGATGCACAATTCTTTCCTCAAATTTTACAGCCTTTTTTGTACTTAAAACACTACCCATGATTACAGAGACCCTTTCGGTATCATCAAGATGCAATAAGTCTAAATAGGCTTGAAATGTAGCCTTAAAAGTTTTTTTATTGAGGCCGAATATAGTATAAACTGTGTCCGACCAGCTAACCGTATTATTAATAAGATCCCATGACCATACACCAAATTGCGCTAAATCCTGGCATTGCACCATTAATTTATTAGTTTCCTGCAAGACCTGCAAATTGCGCCTATTTTCTAAAATCACTTTCAGGAAAGCTATAATCCGCTCCATCATCTTGGATTCTTCTTCATTTGGGGCAATTGCATCAGCATAATAAACACCAAAAGTAGCCGTAACCTCATTTTCGACATTCATGATCGGGTAAGCCCAACATGCTTTGATGTTAGCATTTAACATCATTTTCCACCGATTAGCCCACCTGGGGTCATTTTCTATGTCAGGAATAATGATATGATGTTTTAAAAAAGCACAAGCGCCAGAACTCCACACAATTTTATTAATCGGCATGCCCTCTACGGCAATTAAATAATTTTCAGGAAGCGCTGTAGCTGCCCATTTATATAACCTGTTATTTTTAACCTGAAGTATAGCAAGCTTCATTTTCGGGAAGATTGCTTCAAGGCCAACAAGATAAGCCGACAAGACTTCTTGCACATGTACTTCTTTTACCCGATTTAATTCGAGTATTTTTTTTTCTAAAAATTCAAATTCACTTAAACGTTTAGTATTTGTAATATCTACCATAAAACCCCGTAGCATCTTAGGTATTCCATTTTCGGAAACAACAGAAGCAATGTCTTTTATCCAAACATAACTTCCATCAGCCTTTACCATCCGGTAGTCAAAAGTAAAATCCCTAGATCTTTTTATTTGTGTTATATAATATTGAAGCACCAACTTCCGGTCGTCAGGATGGATGTGATTTTGCCAAAAACTAGGGTCTGCCATCCACTCTTCGGCAGAATATCCTAAAACTTCTTTTACGTGCTCACTTATAAACGCACCCTCAAAAGTCTGCGCATATCTGCCTCCCATACAACCACACCTACTTTTTTTAATAAAGATTGGAATAGATGATTAGACTCATCATGGGCCATAGTTATTTTATTGTTTTCAGTTATAACTTGAGTAGTTCCATACAACCGCACACATTTACCTTCATTAATTTCAACCCTTCCTTTAGTCCTTACCAACATTTCATTCCCCTTGGCTGTTTTTAAAGCATGCTCAATATCAATTAAATTATCATTATTTCTTGCATCCTCTACAACTTTTGCAATCACTACCCTGTTTCCATTCGCCTTATAAAAATTGACAATAGAACCCAATTCAGGCCTATAACTCATGTCAACTTCATGAATCTGCTTTAGTTCATCAGACCAGGTAACTTTGTTATTGCGTAAATCAACATTCCAGGTTCCAATTCCAGAAATAGCCTGACTTTCCTTTAATAATTTTTCATTTTTCTGTAATTTTTCAAGAGCTACATCCTTTATTAATTTGTTATTTACCGAAGAAGTAACATCAGTAGCAGAACAAAGAATATATTCAACGGTATTTTGATCATTGAAAATAGGGGTAATTAAAACCTCCAGGTAATTTATTTTAGAATCGAGCACCTTATTTACCGATGTTTTATATTGATGTGAAGGCAGCTTGACCGGTTTTTTATTCCTTAAAACTTTCTTCAAAGCAGCGTTCCATCCAGGAAATAAGTAAGCGGGATTATTTAAGGAAGATTTTTAAAAAAAACGCCCAACAAGCTCTTCCCGCTTCAAATTAAAAAAAAGCAGAAAAGCTTTATTTACGCCAACAATGGTAAAAGTAGGCGAATTAGGCAGCAAAACCAGACAAGGTGAAGGTAATACCTTGAAAATTTCGATAAGATAGTCAGGCCTAATCATACAGTATAAATTTAAATTAATCGCATTATTTCGATAGATAATATGAATATATGCTATTATTTATAGTTAAATACTAATAATTTAAAAATAAGGTCATTTTTTTATTTCTATAAATATATATTAAAGTATAATGAACAGCCAAAAGCCTTGTTGTCGGAATACTCTAGCCATCAGTATTTTACCATTGTTCTGTATTTTCTATTCCGCAAGCTTTAGCATTAAACACAGGATCTTTTCCTTCTTTACGCTGTTGCTGGTAGTCTTTTAATGCCTTTAATGCAGGTTTACGTAAAAGCAAAATAGCAATCACATTCAACCATGCCATTAAACCTACACCTATGTCGCCTAGGGTCCATGCCGCCTCTGCTGTTTTTATTGAACCATAAAAAGTTGCAAAAAGGATTAGCAAACGCAACAGGTTAAGCATCCATTTATTACCACTTTTATCTAGATAACTTAAATTGGTTTCTGCTATATAATAATAAGCCATTATTGTAGTAAAAGCAAAGAATAAAAGGGATACAGCAACAAAACCAGCACCAATAGATGGAAAATGGTGACCTATTGCAGCTTGTGTGTATTCGGCACCTAATTTTGCGCCGGGCAGATTTTCGACAATAAAGCCACCTTCAGGATTAACGACATTGTATTGCCCTGTAAATAAAATCATAAAGGCGGTTGCCGTACAAACAAATAGCGTATCAACATAAACAGAAAAAGCCTGAACCAAGCCTTGTTTAACAGGATGGCTAACTTCTGCAGCAGCTGCTGCATGAGGAGCGGTACCCTGACCAGCTTCATTTGAATAAATACCCCGCTTAATACCCCAAGATACTGCCATACCAAATACCCCTGCAAAGGCTTCTTCCAAACCAAATGCTGATTTAATGATAAGCATGAAGACAGAAGGAATTTGAGTGAAATTTAAAACCATAATCACTATAGCCATAAGTACATAAGCACCCGCCATAAAAGGAACGACTATTTCAGCTACTTTACCAATTCGTTTAACCCCACCAAAAATAACCAGAGCAAGGAAAAGAACAACACCGATACCAGAATAAGCAACTGGAATATCGAAAGCGTTATGCATACTTAAGGCAATACTATTGCTTTGAACTCCAGGTAAAAAAATCGCTGTACTTAATACAGTAGCCACAGCAAATAGAATGGCATACCATTTAACGCCTAAACCTTTTTCGATATAATATGCCGGACCACCCCGGTACTGACCATTATTTACCTGTTTGTAAATTTGTCCAAGGGTAGCTTCAATAAATGCAGAAGCACTGCCTAAAAAAGCAATCAGCCACATCCAGAATATGGCTCCTGGTCCACCCATTGCAATTGCAGTAGCCACACCGGCGATAT
The DNA here is from genome assembly GCF_040544395.1 of Pedobacter sp. CG_S7. Lineage (NCBI taxonomy): Bacteria > Pseudomonadati > Bacteroidota > Sphingobacteriia > Sphingobacteriales > Sphingobacteriaceae > Pedobacter > Pedobacter sp. CG_S7. Next base: position 3,634 of record NZ_JBEONS010000021.1, read on the forward strand.
TACCTGTACCTACTCTACCGGAAATAGCAATTGCAAAAGCCTGAAAAGAACTCACGCCTTTTTCAGATGCTTTTCCATCAAAAAGCAATTTAATCATCTCTTTGATGTACCTAACCTGTAGAAACCGGGTTACAATTGAAAAATAAATTCCGGCTCCTAAACATAAAATGATTAAAGCATCACTCCAAATGATATTATTAACTTTATTGATGATTTCTTCCATTTATACTTTAAAATATTGGGCAATAAACACAGGTAAGGCAATAAAGTAAGTTAAAATTGATGAAAATGTCAAAATTTAATTCCTTTTTACCTCAAAAAACTAGAAGAATATACAAAAAATATTATTTTAAAAGTCGAAACTAAGTCTTCTTATTCGATTGATTAATTCTATGCACGCCCTGCTTTCTTTATAAAGGTATGCCGTGTCGTTGGTGTTGAGATCCAAAAAATGATCATTATGCGAACTTTGAATAGCTGCACTTAAAAATCTTTGATCAGCACTAATTTGCCAGGCGTTAAAAAAAGCTATACTTGATTTCCATTTTTATAATTAAAATGGTATAACCCTAAATATTTATCAAAGTTTTTAAAATAGCTGGTTACTAATAGTTCTTAATTACAATTGTAAAAGAATTAAGCAGCCAATTATAGTTGTGCGCCTTAGGTTGTAATTAAATTAACATTTTTAGGTCATCATCTAAAAATAAACGAATCTTAGCATACATTTTGTATTAACAAATACGTTTAGAAATGTATAAATGTTGAAAACGTAAAATTGCGCTATATAGAGAGTCGAAATAAATAAAATAATATTTTAAAACAGCAAAAGAACTTAAAAAGGGAGTTTAATCGCGTTATTTTCTATTAATATTGTCTGCTTATGGTTATTTAACCTTTTTTAACAAAACAAAACCAATTATTTTACTATAAAAACCTCATTAAATGATTTTTTATACAGAAAAACGGATTAATTTTCAATCGAAATATAAAAAAGATAAAAATAAATAAAAATTATAAGTGTATTTTTGACACTAAGTAAAAATAATTCATATATTTGTATCACAAAAAAACAATATTTTGATTATTAAATAAAGCATATTAAAATACAATTCCAAAAGATTACAGAATGACTAAAAAAACAGTCAAAAGTAAATTTGGAAAATAAGGAAAAACCCGTTCATACAGGTTTATATTTGGTTAGAAAAGGGTGGTGTCTGGATGGAGCAACCCTTTCTTTTTTTAACTGAAAAATTTTAATACTTCAAAAAATATAATAATTGAGAAATTAATACCTGCTTATTTTATAGCGCTTCATTTTGGCAATAATAAAATTATAAGCCACATTTAAATAATTTGTTTTCTCCTGCTGATAGTTATAGCTCGATCTGTATAGGTCGCTGATCAATAGCCTTCCATTTTCATATTGCTGCTCCGTTAATTGCAGGTTTTTTTCAGCTATTTTAAAATTGGCCATTGTAAGGCGGTATTTTTTCTGATAAAAATCAGCATCCCTGCTTGCTTCTAAAAAATCCAATTTATTTTTATGCTGTTGATCTTTATAGGCCAGAGCATTTGCATCTTTTTGCAATTTCAGCTGGTTAATTTTCTTTTGTCGATCCAACCCTTCGGTAATGGGTATCCTTACTCCAACATTTAAAAAGCTATTGCCATTCCAGTTGGAACTTTTAAACAGTTCAAAGTTCTTATCGAAATAATTTGCCCCATAATAAGCCTTCATACTTAATAAAGGAAGATAGCCAGACTTAGCACCATTGATTTGTGTATTTATTAATAGATCATTTTGCAGAAGACTTTTTAAAGCGAAACTTTGGGTACTATCAATCAATATATCCTTTTGATGCAGGAGGAATAAACTTTCAATACTATCTGAAAATTCAATTTCCACTTCAGCCACAGGCTCATACCCTAAATAATATAAAAGTTGTGCTTTGGAATTGCTAAATATTTTTTCTGTTTCCTCAAAATTACCCAGCGTAGTATTTCTATCTCTTTTCACCTGATTAAGCTCTATTAAAGTTAACCTTCCTAAATCAAACTGTTGCTGGCTCATCTTCAAAATCCTGGCTTTGGTAAGTGTATCTGCTTCTGATAGCTTTACCTGTACTGAGGCAACCAAGGCCATTGCATAAGCAATACTCACATCAAAATAAAGATCGTTCTCCTCTTTCTCTTTTTGCAATCCACTAATTTCCTCCTTTATTTCAGCTTCTTTAACTGCTTGCTTTCTTTGCGGATTAAATAAATCTATTTGTGCATTTATACCTGTATTTGCGGTCCATTTGGTGGCAAATCTTAATGGAAGAATCTCTCCTTCAGGTGCATTTGGATTAAAAGCATTTGCAGGAACTGGTGTAACAGGAATAATTAGGTTTCGCTGTAAATTAAAATCAGTATAAACCTGAGGAATTCTTTTCCATTTAGCTTGAGCGGTAACTTCTTTTGTTATTTGTATATCAAGACCTTTTGCCAGTAGCTTTGGATTGTTTGTTAAGGCAAGTTCTATCGCTCCTTCTAATGATAAATGCATTTTAACAGGCTGCTGCTGCTGTGCCTTGATTAAAAAAGGTATAAAAAAGATTCCGAATAAAGTGCTTAAGGTGAATTTCATTGGTATAAAAGTTAAAAAATAGAGGCTGGTTCTAAACGGCTAATCTTTACAACAGCAAACAAAGAACCTCCAACGGAAATTACAAGTGTAACTGCTAAAAGCAGCAAACTAAGTTGCCAATCTAAATTAATAATTAATCCAGCACCGGCTACTGCATTTTTAAACAGTATAAGCAGTGCAATCGCAATAAGAAAACCAATAATAGCAAATAAGAAAGCTTGGGTCAAAATTAATCTTGTTACAAATCCATTGGTAGCCCCAATAGCTTTTAAAGTCCCATAATCTACCAATCGATCTAATGCAGAAGAATATAAAGTTAAACCAATGATAAAAAAACCACTTATCATAGCAAACAACACTAAAGAACCAAAACTGACCCCAATATTTGAAGTGACTAATATTTCAGAGAGCGTTGATTTTTTAAGTTCAGACACAGGCCATGCTTTAACGCCATAGAAGGTTTTATTAATCCGATTTACTAATACATTAGTAGCAACTCCTGGTATGGCTTTTACCACAACAATACTAATCTTATCATTAGGGAACCCACTATAAAAACGTGCATTATCCAAACTAGTATACATGTAAAAGCCCCCAAAAGCTTGAGCATTTTTGGTAAGCACCTTAATAGTAGCCGCTTTATTATTTAACTCCAGCATTTGTCCGGCATGCAATTCAACACCCAAATTTTTAGAATTGAAATACTCAGCAGAAATTGCGTCTCGCTGATAAAGGTCATTCAGGCTCCCTTGAATTATTTTAGAGACATTAGGCCCTGCAACAAAAAAGGGCCCATCACTACCCACTAAATTAACTGGGGAAGTTTTACTACCATCAAATGTAATACTGGCATTGGCAATAACCACGCTATAACTCTCTTGCACACCCTCAATACTTTTAACCTCTCTTGCTATGCGCCCATCAATTTTGCTAAGCGTATTTACATTATTAGTACTATTGTCCAAGATCCAAATATCTTGATCTGTTGAATTAGAATTGACAATAAGGCCACTCATCAGGCTTGTTAAATACCTTAAAGTGCCTAATTGTTGCCCAATTAAAAAAATGCTAATTACAATACCTATAATAACACCAATACTTTTGGGTTTATCAAAAATCATGAATTTTAATGCAGTACCTATTATAGCCATTTATTGAATTTGAATTGTACACTCCACTTTCGAATTAATTAACAGTTTTTTATTTCCGTTTAAGCTTACTTTAAACTGTCTAACCCTCCTATCAGTGATTTCTCCTGCCTTTTCATAAAACAGCGACTTATTCTCTAATATAGGTGAGAGGTAAATGACTTTGCCCTGAGCAATTTGCTCTTTATTACCTACGTAGTTCACTACAACATTTTGCCCTAATTTTACCCGATCAGCAAACATTTCATCAATTTCGCCATTGAGTATCAAATCAGTATTGGGTGCCAAGGTAGCAAAAGGTGTTAAAGCATTGATCGCTGCACCCACTTTTGCATCCAGGTTAACCAAAACTCCATTTTGCTTCGCCCTAATAAATTGCTCACTTAAGGCAAGCTTTGATTGCGCTAACTGTTTTTGAAGGGTTACAACTTCCGATTCACTGGCAGCTGACCTATTTATAGCGCTCTGCAGGTTAGCTAAAATTACATCATTTTCTTTCCTTTTTAACGTTACATTATACTTGGTATCTGCCCCTGTTAAAGCAAGCTTTAAGGTTATATTAAGGTCTTCCTCTTTTTCTAATAAAGCAGCCCGGTATTGCAAAACATCAGCGTTGTCTGCAGCGGCACGTAATTTTTGAGCTATAATTTGCTTACTAGCTATATCAACAGCCAAAGCATTAGCCTGATCGTCAATTTTAAGAATCAGGTCACCTTTTATAAGGGAATCTCCTGCCTTTTTATAAAGCGTTACTACTATACCCGATTGAGGTGCAGAAAGCTGAACCAAACCTCCGGCAGGTTCTACTCTAGCTATTGCAGCAACTATTTTAACATTCTCTGGCCGCGATAAAGAATCTTTAATTGCTGCCTGCTTTTCTTTTTCATTGCCTTTGTCATTACCACAAGAAAACAGGAATAACAACACTATATATAAGAAGTATTTCATCGATGTAAATTTTTATTTATAATCAGCCTCATTTTCCAGCCTATCTGAAACTTTTCCCTCTTCTACGTAAACTATCCGATCGGCAAATGGCCTTAAACGCAAATCATGTGTTACAACAACAACGGCCTTTCCATTTTTAGCCAATTCTTTCAGATCATTCATAACTAAAGCTGCGCTTTTTGCATCTAAAGAAGCAGTAGGCTCATCGCAAAGCACAATGGCAGCATCAGTAACCAGCGCCCTTGCAATAGCAACCCTTTGTTTTTGTCCACCGCTTAATTTTTTAGGAAGACTATTTAAGCGGTCTCCCATATTTACGCTCTCTAATGCAAGAATAGCTTTCTTTTTAGCGGCTTCGGTGCTTTCTCCTTTAAGCAAAAGTGGCTGCATTACATTTTCAAGGGCATTGAGCGGATTAATCAAGTTAAAGTGTTGAAAAATAAAACTAATATTATTTAGCCTGATTTGAGCCAATTTTTTTTCAGAATAGCCCGTAATATCATTGCCCTGGATAAAAACTTCACCTTCTGTTGGATAAATAACACAACCAATAAGAGATAACAAAGTAGTTTTACCAGAGCCAGAAGGCCCCATAATTAACATCAGTTCTTTGTTATGAATATCAATAGTAGTATTATCTAATGCAGTAATAGTTGTATCACCAGTTTTATAAACTTTTTTTGCATCTTTTAAAGAAGCGATTATTTCCATTTTAATGAGCTTGGTAACCTTTAATAAATGACAATAGTGTAATATAGGTAATTATATATTCAGTTATTTCCATATTGATTTAACAGAATACCATTCTATTAAACTAAAATAAGCTCTCATTACCAAAAGATAAATATCCATAAGTTAAACTTATTTATATGTAATTTTCAATGATGAGGAAAATCACTAAAGAAATTAAAAATCTGAAAGTCTGAAATAATTTTTAGTTAAATTTGGTAAGGACATTGAACAATATATATGAAGATACTACTTACTGGCGCTACAGGATATATCGCACAAAGATTATTGCCAGTGTTGCTTGAAAAAGGGCATCAGATTATTTGCTGTGTTCGGGATAAACGCCGGTTTAACAGCACAAAGTATAACAAGTTTGACATTGAAGTAATTGAAGTTGATTTTCTGAAGCCGGAGACCTTAAATAATATCCCAGATGATATTGATGCCGCTTATTTCCTTATGCATTCCATGTCTGGCGGCAAAGAGGATTTTTCAGCAACAGAAAAGGAAGTTGCTCAGAATTTTAAAAACAGAATAGAAAAAACAAAAGCTAGGCAAGTAGTATTTTTAAGCGGCATCGTTAATAGTGATAAACTTTCAAAACACCTCAATTCGAGACTGCATGTTGAAGAAACATTAGGATCTTCGGTATATGCGCTCACCACATTACGCGCAGGCATAATTGTGGGTTCTGGAAGTGCCAGTTTCGAAATCATCCGTGACCTGGTTGAAAAACTACCCATTATGATCACTCCAAAATGGCTCAATACAAAGTGTCAGCCTATAGCCATAAGAGACGTTTTGACATTCCTTAGCGGGGTACTATTAAACGATTTCACCTTCAACAGGAATTACGACATCGCAGGGCCAGAAGTGCTCACATACAAAGAAATGCTATTGAGGTTTGCTAAAATAAGAGGACTCAAAAGGAAAATAATTACAGTACCTGTTATGACACCCAAAATTTCTTCTTATTGGCTATATTTTGTTACTTCGACCTCCTATAGACTCGCCACAAATTTGGTAGATAGTATGAAAGTAGATGTTGTGGCAAGACCAAATGATTTAAAGGACAGATTAGGTATTAAACCGCTAACTTATATAGAAGCCATACGATTGGCATTTGGAAAAATAGAGCAAAATCAAGTGATTTCAAGTTGGAGGGATGCAATGAACACAAATGCTTATCAGTCTGGATTCAAAGAACTGGTTGAAGTTCCACAGGCAGGTTGCTTTAAAGATAAAAGATCGATGAAAGTTGACGACCGCGAAAGGGTACTAGAAAACATCTGGTCTATTGGTGGTAAAACAGGCTGGTATTACGCAGACTGGCTTTGGGGTATTAGGGGTTTTCTTGATAAAGTATTTGGCGGGGTAGGTTTACAACGTGGTAGAACAAGTTCTAATGAAGTTTTTACAGGAAGCGTAATTGATTTTTGGAGAGTAATACTAGCCGATAAAAAAGAAGGCCGTTTGTTACTATATGCAGAAATGAAACTTCCTGGAGAAGCATGGCTGGAATTCAGGATAGATGAGAATAATATACTTCACCAGATTGCCACTTTTCGTCCGCTAGGTATATCTGGCCGATTATATTGGTATGCTGTACTTCCTTTCCATGCTTTTATATTTAAGGGAATGTTAAAAAACATGATAGCTAGTAAGCATTAGTAAAGTTAATTCAAACAGACTAAAACAGCTATATTAAGATCATGCTTCTATCAAATTTAAAACGAATAAAGCAAATAATAACAAATATCAGCACATAAACTTTGGTATATTTGAGAAAAACATAAACTTTACCCAGTTTGGAATTAATTATAATCTTTTGCCTTACTTTATTAAATGGCTTTTTCGCATTATCAGAAATTGCTTTGGTTTCTGTAAAAAAAAACAGGATGGAGCACCTTGCTGCACAGGGCAATACAAGAGCAAAATCTATACTTGTCCTATTAAAGAACCCTGAACATTTCCTTTCTTCTGTACAAGTTGGCATCACGCTTATTGGTATTATTTCGGGTGCATATGGTGGCGCCACATTGACCGATGACATGGTAGGGCTGCTTTCTGGTTTTGCCTTCCTGGGTGATTCTGTACATACGGTTTCTTTGATCATTGTGATTGGGGGAATCACATATTTTACCATTGTAATAGGCGAATTAGTGCCTAAAACAATTGCTATGAATAATTCTGAAAATATTGCTCTGATTACAGTTCCAATAATTAAAATTTTTACGCTAGCTACTTTCCCTTTTGTAAAACTACTTTCTTTTTCAACTAACATTATTCTTAAACTATTTCGCATTAAAGAAAACGAAACAGAAAAAGTAAGTGAAGATGAATTGAGGTTTATGTTAAAAACTGCCGGCAAACAAGGAATTTTAGAAAATGAAGAAAGCCAGGCAATGCAAAACCTTTTTACTTTTACAGATCAAACCGCAAAATCACTGATGACACATAGCTCAGAGATAGAATGGATAAATTACAACTGGGCTAAAGAAATCATCTTTAATAAAGTAAAAGAAAGCGTCCATTCAAAATTTATTGTGGGCGATGGCACTATTGATCAAATTAAAGGTGTCTTTTCTATAAAAGATTTACTGGAAAACTACAACCAGCCTAATTTTCATCTTGACAAGATCATCAGCCGCCCCATTTATGTACTTCTGAACACCCCTGCTTTTAAGATTCTAAACTTGTTTAAAGATAAAAAGCAATACCTTGGTGTTGTGGTAGATGAGTTTGGCAGTGTCCGTGGAATCATCACCCTTCATGATTTGATAGAAGCCATTGTAGGTGACCTGCCAGATGAAGATGAAAAAGAAGTAAATCATATTATCCGTAGAGAAGATGGCACTTATTTGCTCAATGGCAAAACCTTAATACATGAACTGAATCATTTTTTCGAAAAAGAAATCATTGAAAATAACTTAAGTCATTATGTTACTGTTTCAGGGTTTTTAATTGATCGTCTAAAATCCATGCCTCATGCGGGTGATATAGTTAGTTATAAGAATTTCCATTTTGAAATCATGGATATGGATGGGGTGAGGATTGATAAAGTCTTAATGACAGAGAATATTATTAAATAAACTGCTTTACCAAAGAAGCAGCATTTACTCCTGGCTGATGATTCCATTCTCCACAGCCATAGTATAAATTTCTATTCCATTCTCCTGCTAATTGCGAGTATAGTCCGCACAAAAAAGCTTTTTATCTACCTGAGATAACAGTTTAACTAGTCAAATTTGTTAAGAACAAGCTTTTAAACAATAGAAAAATAGCTTAAAATACATGATCAGACTCTATTTACCCTTATTTTTGCCCTATCAATGATTAAGTTAAGATCATGGGAAAATTAGTTTTTAGAGCTTATATCTAACAGTAATAGAACACTGTTAGCACAATGCCTGATTGCGTATGCATCGCGCTAACATTGCGTAAGTATTGCGTTAACATTGCGTTAACCTGCATTTAGTCACGTTTCGAAATACTTTCTTAGGTAATTTTATTTTAAGAATGGAAAACGATAGTCTTAAAATAAACACCTGAGGGGTGAATCCATTATTTAGTAGAAAACTGAATATTTTGAGTTCCTTTAAAGCAAAAAGCCTGCAATCATATGATTTGCAGGCTTTTTAGTGTATTTGACGTCTTATCTTGCGGACCGGACGGGACTCGAACCCGCGACCTCCGCCGTGACAGGGCGGCATTCTAACCAGCTGAACTACCGGTCCGTTAATCTTTTTAAGATCGTTTGTCCCTTTCGGGGTATTAGTAAAAAAAAAGAACACTCTGTAGAGTGCTCTTTTGCGGACCGGACGGGACTCGAACCCGCGACCTCCGCCGTGACAGGGCGGCATTCTAACCAGCTGAACTACCGGTCCGTTGATCTTTGTATGATCTTTTACCCCTTTCGGGAATGCAAATATAGTGCGAATATCTTTACTTCCAAACTTTATTTTAATTAATTTTCAACTGACTAACTACCAGCACCTTCTTTCATCTTCTCTGCATTCTCAGCAAACTGAAGTGCATCGATCAGTTCCTGAACCCCACCATCAAGCACCGCATTAAGGTTGTATAATGTTAATCCGATACGGTGATCAGTAACTCTTCCCTGCGGATAATTGTAGGTCCTGATCTTTGCCGAGCGATCTCCTGTTGAAACCATCGTTTTACGGCGGGCAGCGGTATCGCCCACTTTCTTTTGCAATTCGATATCATAAAGCTTACTTCTCAACATCTCCATTGCAATAACCCGGTTACCCAATTGCGACCGCTCCTGCTGGCACACTACAACTAAGCCAGACGGTCTGTGCGTCAACTGAACCTTAGTCTCCACTTTGTTAACGTTCTGTCCACCTGCGCCACCTGATCGCGATGTCTGCAAGTCAATATCAGCAGGATTCAGATAAAAGTCAATTTCTTCTGCCTCAGGCAATACAGCAACAGATGCTGCAGATGTATGCACACGGCCCTGAGTTTCTGTATCTGGCACGCGTTGCACACGATGTACACCTGATTCATATTTCAACTGTCCATAAACATCTTCACCACTAACTTTCAGGATCACCTCTTTATAACCACCTGCAGAACCTTCAGTAGCATCAACAGTTTCTACTTTCCAGCCTTTTTGCTCAAAATAACGGCTATACATTCTAAATAAATCACCTGCAAATAAAGCAGCCTCATCACCTCCTGTACCTCCCCTGATCTCGAAAACAGCATTTTTAGCATCTTCCGGATCAACAGGAATCAGCATTAAACGAACTTTTTCTTCTAGTTCTTCCTGCTGCGCCAAAAGCTGGTCTAATTCCTCTTTGGCCATATCACGCATCTCGGCGTCTTTTTCCGTACTCAGAATCTCTTTATTAGCCTCTATATTACTCATCACATTCTTATAGATTTTATACTCATCTACAATCTTGCCTAAGTCTTTATACTCTTTATTTAATGCTGCAAAACGCTTCATGTCCTGCATCGTATCAGGATTAGTTAACTGCTCTTCTACATCTTCCCACCGCAGCTTTATTGCTTCTAATTTTTCTAACATATCTTTTTTTCAGAAAATTAAATATCATTCGCTAATCAGCGGAAAGGCAAATGCCAATTTCCCGATAAGAAGGAACGTGATTTATTTGGATACAAAAATAGGGTTTTTAGCTTAATTATTTCCTTGAAAATAATTAAGGGTTAGCTGTTTGCCATCAAAAACCGCATACGAATTATAATTTAACCACTCCCCAAGATTCACATATCGGCTATTTTCATTCAATTGAAGGTCCAGTGGCAAATGCCTGTGACCAAAAATAAAATAGTCATAATGTGTCTTTTGTAAAATTTCTTTAGCATAAACAGCCAGCCATTCCTTGTCTTCACGCTGAAAAACTTCTGCTACTTTGTTTGTCCCACGACTTTTTGATGACCAGGCATTGCCAATACCTAAACCTATTCTAGGTGGTACAAGTGAAAATAACCATTGACAAACAGGGTTCCTAAAGATCTTCCTCAGGAATTTATACTTATAATCTCCAGGCCCCAGACCATCACCATGATGCAAATAAAAACTTTTACCGTTTCTTTCTATCACATATTCCTCACTAATAATTTGAATACCCATTTCAGTACTGAAATAATCATTAACCCACATGTCATGGTTACCTTTGAAAAAGTAAATTTTTATCCCATTATCTGACATTTGCGCTAGTTTACCCTGCAGGCGAATAAACCCTTTAGGTATAACCATTTGGTATTCGAACCAAAAGTCAAATATATCACCCATTAAAAAAAGCTCACTGCAACTCGGCTCTATCTCATTTAACCAATTCACAATGCGATTTTCACGAGCTCGGCTTCCCTGATGATCAGGGGAGCCCAAATGAAAATCTGAGGCGAAGTATATGTGTTTTGTCATCAATGGAAACAAAGATAAACTAATTTCATTTGCTGCAATCCAAAAAAAGTACTACAAGTTATGTAGATATTTCTCAACAACGCTATTATTAAAGACAATTTTTGTAAATTCGCAACAAATTTAAATACATGATTTCTACAGATATAGCCATCATTGGCGCCGGCCCCGTAGGTTTATTCGCTATTTTTGAAGCCGGATTACTTAAAATGCGCTGTCATTTAATTGATTATTTACCACAAGTTGGAGGTCAACTTTCAGAAATATATCCTAAAAAGCCAATTTATGATATCCCGGGATACCCAACTGTGTTGGCGCAGGAGCTTGTTGACAACCTTATGGAACAAGGTAAGCCTTTCCATCCAGGGTTCACATTAGGCGAACGTATTGAGGGCTTAGAGAAACGTGGTGAGGGTGATTTTGTGCTGACAACCAATATGGGTACGATCATAGAATCTAAGGTTGTCGTTATTGCCGGTGGTTTAGGCTGCTTTGAGCCTCGTAAGCCTGCCGTTGCTGGTTTAGAGCAATTTGAAAATGGCCGTGGCGTTAACTACATGATCCTTGATCCAGAACAATACCGCGGGCAAAAAATGGTAATTGCTGGTGGTGGTGACTCTGCCCTAGACTGGACCATATTTTTAGCTGATATTGTTGAAGAGTTAACGCTGATACACCGCAGCGAAAGTTTCCGTGGCGCTCCTGATTCTGTTAATAAAGTAATGGCTTTAGCAGAAAGTGGCCGTATTAACCTGGTTTTAAACAGTAACCTGAATTCAGTAACAGGAGCTGGCAAACTAGAGAACGTAGAAATTATTCACAACAAAACCTTAGAAATCACCAATGTTGCTGCAGATCATTTAATTCCACTATTTGGATTGAGCCCTAAATTAGGACCTATAGAAAACTGGAATTTGAATATCCACAAAAGTGCAATAGAGGTAAATACTGATGATTATTCTACTAACATTCCGGGTATTTACGCTATTGGCGACATCAACACTTATCCAAATAAATTGAAGTTAATTCTTTGTGGGTTCCATGAAGCTGCTTTAATGAGTCACAGTGCTTATCAATACATGAACCCTGGTATTAAATATACCATGAAATATACTACTGTTAATGGTGTAAGTGAATTTTAATTATGGAAGCGAATAACATCAATATACATGTACAAAATCCAGATGGTACCTTAACTACCCTTGAGGCTCCTATAGACATGGGATTAAGTCTAATGGAATACCTAAAAGCTTGCGAGTATGATATTCTGGCCACATGCGGTGGAATGGCTTTGTGTGCTACTTGTTGCGTAGACGTTTTGGAAGGCGAAGATATGCTGCACGAAATGTCTGATGATGAATATGCCATGCTAGACACTTTACCAGATGTGTTGCCAAACTCCAGACTTTCCTGCCAGTTAAAGCTGAATCAGGAAATGGATGGCTTGACCATTAAATTACACGGTGGATTAAACTAAGTTTAATTCCGCTTATTTTATAAAACAAGCATTTTAGTTGTTAAGCTTAATAATTGCAAATTCACTGAAATGCTTGTTTAATTTATACTGCTACCTGGATTGTAATTTCTTTACAACCTATTGCCTTCTGGATCAGCCAAGGCCTTATTGATGGTGAATTCAACGTACTTTCGGTCTCTTTTTATTAACTGCATTAACTGGATCACCAATTCTTCTTCATGACCCGGAGTAAATGGTATATTTTCGTTTACCAAATCACGGTACTTCCTTAAAAACTTGATTTTTACTTTTGGTGCTGTTTCAGCGGTAAGGGTAAAATTTGCCATACTGCAAAAATAGGAAATATTGTGACACAAGTTATAAAAAAAGACTACTCCAAATTAATTGAAATAGCCTTTTATTTATTATCTTATTTTACTGTTAAAGTAATAGGAAGTTTTTTTGTTAAGGTGTTTTGATTAACCACCTCAACCTCTACAACAATTTTCGTTCCAACGGCAACACCAGCTGGAACCGTAAATGGAACCAGAAGTGAATCCGTGCGACTAACTGTTGAATAAGCTTTCTGGTAGGCTGTTGTTGATATTAACGCTTGACTACCTGTACCAACTGTAGATCTTAAATTGATCTTATCGATCGGCTCGTCAGACCAGTACCTTAAATCGAATTGTAGCCCACTACCCGCAGTAACACTTACTGTTTGTGGTGCTTTTACCGTAAATGACGCTATAACAGGAACCTTTCCAATAATAGTGATGTTGTCTTGCAACCATTGATCTGGAGCATTCTTTTTGCAGGCCGATGTAAACATGACGATTGCAAAAAGTGCTACGATTATTTTATATGACTTATTTTCCATTTTAATATTCTTATAAATTGTTAATTAAATAACCATAATTTCTGTGCCTGATTTGTGATAACTGGAACATTTGGATTTCTTCCTGGCTCGTTATCAGCATATTTCCCTCTTTGCACAAAAACATTACCTAAAAGATTTTTGAATGGCATTTTTAATCCTGGATACACGGAAGTATCATATTGATACCTTCTCATATCAGTCCATGTTTCCATTTGAAGAAATAAGGCAATGTATTTTTGAAGCATCACATCTGTAATGGTAATATTTCCTGCTTTAGTGATGGTCGCGTTATTGATATAAGCATCAATATCTGCTGCACTAACACCTAATTTTAACATATTACCTTTTATACCGTTGATATAAGCTAAATATGCTGCTGGTTTATCTGTACTGATGAGTGCCTCTGCTTTAATAAATTGCATTTCTGAATAAGTAAGAATTGGAACAGCTGATGTTCTTGCTCCATAAAATGTTTTTTCAGTAAAATCAGCATTTGCTAAATTAGATCCTTGCTCGGTATTTAAAGTGCCAACCGGGCGACCGATATAAGTGGCCGCGCCACCATTATCAAATAATTTAGGTAATCGTGGATCAATTACACCATTAAAATGCCCTGTACCATTCATTAAATTAACAATAAAATACGAAGGACGTGCTGTTTTTGAAGTTGGAACAGATTGACCCAAGTTAGTAAACCAAGGACTAGGTCTGTCTTGAGTATAAGTAAGCTGTAAATCTGCTGCTCCCAATTGATTATCTACTGCAGAAGCAATATCAGCTACTGCTTTTGCCGCATTTGAAGGATCCTTCTTAGACAAATGTAAATAATAACGTGCTCTAGCACCGTAAGCTGCTTTTTTCCAACTAGCAATAACACCTTTAAAAATTAAATCATTCGATGCACTCACCTGCAGCGTAGCTGTTGTAGGAACTGGTTTATCCAGATCAGCTATTGCTTCATCAAGAATTTGCTTCAGAGAAGTCGTATAAATATCCTGCTGCTTGTCGTATTTAGGACTTGGAACAGTGGGCCCTTTAAAAGCTTCGCTGTAAGGCAAGTCTCCCCAGATATCAGTACTCTGCATTAAGGTCAAAGCAAGTAACACTTTACCTATGCCCGCATATTGTGGCGCACCAAGTGTTTCCGCACGACTAATCATGTCTTTTAAATTAGGCATAGCATCTCTATAAGCTGATTCCCAGATGTTATCAAATCCATAAGGATTATAAGAATCAATATTTGATTCATAAGAATTATATCCCGCAAAGTACTGAGGGTAAAAATTTCCATACTGCCCCGCATTAAAGAATGAGGTAGATGTATATTGAATAGTGGTAGCCAATAATCCTGGCAGATTAGCCTGCTCTGGGGTAAGCCTCGAGGGATCATTATTGATATCGAGTTGTTTTTTACACGCACTAAAAACTGCAGTTAATGCAATCAATAAGCTGAGAACTTTTATATTTAAGATTTTCATAGATTCTAAAAATTAACATTTAAACCAACAAATATATTTCTGGTTGCTGGAACTCCAGTTCCTACATAGCCTATTGAATTAGACCCAGATCCATAAGCACTTGCTTCAGGATCAAATCCATTAAAGGAAGTGCTCAACCATAAATTGTTTGCCGTTACAGAAAAAGAGGCCGACTTAATAAAAGATTTTTGCAACCAGTTTTTAGGCAAATCATATGAAAGTGATACATTCTGTAACCTTATCCATGATGCATCCTGGAAACCATTGTTTTCAGTAGCAAGTTTGTAAGGGAAACTATTGGCATAAAAACTTTGATCGATGAGTACATTTTTATCATTTGGCACATACACAGGACTTGCCGCAGTACCCACATTTTTAACACCTTTAAATATTACTTGTGCATTTCTTAACTCTGTTTCTGCACCTATACCTGTAGAAAAACGTTGTGTTTTTGGTATATCAAATACATCTCCACCTTTTTTAATATTGAATAAGAAGGAGAAGGTTAATCCTTTATAAGTAACACTACTTCCTAAACCAGCTATCCAATCAGGATATGCATTACCGACCAGGTAATTATTAGAAAGCGGCTGTGGAATAGTAGGATAACCATCAGCATTAATCACCAATTGACCTTCGTATTCACTGTTACCATCAGTTACACGGGTATACGGCCAGCCATACCAATCTCCCGGGCGACCACCAGTTTTGATAATTTGTTTTACCCAAGGTGATTCTGGATTAAATTGTATTTCATTAACACCAGGAGGCATTGATAACACACGTCCTTTAGTTCGAGACCAATTCGCATTAATATCCCATCTGAAATCTTTTGAATCAATAACATTTGCATTCAATAAAAACTCCAAAGAGTTATTGCGAATCTCACCAGCGTTGGTTACATAAATATCATAACCAGAAGCATAACTAATTGGAACAGGTACAATCTGATCAATACTATTTAAGATAGCGTAGTTAGCATCAAGCGTGATTTTATTTTTAAAAAATTTAAATTCACCACCAAATTCCAAACCTTTTGTTCTTTCTGGACGAAGTCCTTCAGAACCAATTTTTACATCTCTTCTTATTCCACTTACGCCATTAAATGCTTGAATGGTTGAATAATATTCACCTATCTGGTAAGGATCTGCATCTTTACCTACTTGAGCATAGGATGCTCTTAACTTACCAAAGTTAAATATTGGGTTATCCTGTAGACCTAATGTTTCTGTGAAGACGTAAGATAGGCTGGTTGATGGATAAAAGAAAGAGCGGTTTGATGCTGGTAAAGTAGATGACCAATCATTTCTTCCTGTTACACTTAAAAAGACAGTGTTATCATAACTCACAGTCAAATCGCCAAAAAGACCTATGATGTTTTTCTTTGATGGATTTGTAGTCGTAGTATAAACATTGTAGTTATTAATACTTTCTACATTTGGCACTACTGCCTGTGCACCATTAAGGGATAAGTTTGATCTGTTAATATGAGTATAAGATTGTCCAACTAATAAGGTTGCCATCCATTTTTCACCAAACTGTTTCATTGCTCTGGCAAAGAAATTTGAATTGACCTCACTATAGCTAATCCTTTGCTCGGTCATTGAACCTAGTGTACTAATCAACAAGCCTTTTTCATTATATACTTGTCTGAAATCTGTATAATTGTCTATACCAGCTTTATAATTGAATGTTAACCAGTCATTGGCTTTAAATTCTACACCCAGGTTTCCAATAACCCTGTTTACATTATCTTTTAAGAATGCATTTTCAGTAAAGTAATAGGGATTTTGTATAGAACCGTTATAGGTTTTCTCACTGCCATCAGGATTAAGATAATCAGAAGGATTAACCGTATTGGTATGACGCATTAAGTAAAAAATAGTACCTGACGACACACCAGTTCTTGGGTTTTTACCCCCTGAATTAATATAGTTGGCCGAACCTTCAAACTTAAACTGTTCAGAGGCTTTTAGTGTTCCGGCCAATCTGATCGATGTTTTACCATATTCAGAATTTGGAACTACACCAGTTTGATCTGAATTTGCGATAGAGGTGAAATAAGTTGCACTTTCGTTACCTCCACTAAAGGTGAAAGAGTTTTGTGCCTGGTGGCCAGTTCTAAAAAACTCATCATAAGGATTATAGGTAGGAAGGCCTTCAATTTTTGGCCCCCAACTGTTAACACTGGGTACAAAAGCACCACCATTACCATTGCCATAAGTTGTTTGAATATCTGGCGTCTTTGTCACATCGTCAAAACTATATGATGTTTTAAAGTTAAACGTTGGTTTACCAGACTTACCAGATTTTGAGGTAATAATTACTGCACCATTAGCTGCTCTAAGTCCGTATAATACGGAGGCTGCTGGACCTTTTAAGATAGTCATGGTCTCAATATCTTCCGGATTTATATCCGCTGAACGATTAGTGTTTTGAAAGTTATCTCCCACCTGATCCGTATTATTTGAAATCGGAATTCCATCAATTACGAACAATGGCTGATTATCTGCCGAAGGATTAAGAGAGTTAATGCCCCTTATTTGTATCCTTGATCCTGCTCCTGCTGCACCTCCCGTACTTGTAATCTGTACACCAGAAGCTTTACCTTTTAAAGCGTTGATCAGGTTAGACTGGTTGGTATTAGTTATTTGATCAGCTTTAATTTCCTGAGTGGCATAACCTAATGACCTCTTTTGTTGCTTCACACCCAATGCTGTTACAACAACTTCATTCAGGGTATTTGAACTGCTTTTTAATACAACATTGAGTGTTGTGTTTGAGCCCACGACTTTTTCTTGTGAAATCATACTAATATAACTAAACACTAAAACATCTGTTGAGGACGCTTTTATGGAATATTGACCCGCACCATTGGTTTGTACAACGGTTGTACTTCCTTTAATTTTTACGGATACACCCGGAATGGAAAGTCCATCTTCAACAGAGGTGACTTTTCCTGTGACAGTAAGCTGCTGAGCAAACGTTGGCGTTGCTAACAAAATAATGCCCCAAAATAATAAGAGTAGTTTTTTCTTCATTTTAATGAACTGTTTAAATGGAAATTAAAGTTTAGTTATGTGTGTTTTTTATTGCTTAAGTTTTTTTTTAAAATACCATTTATAGTGGTATAATACTAAAACCAAACATGCATAAAAACGCAAAATTTTAGTAAAAGTAAATATTAAAAATGTTTTTTACGCAATAAAACAAAAGAACATATTGTATTATAGTTAAAATCTGCAAAAAACTTGCATAAACCTGCAGTACAGGTTATTGAAACATAGTCTATAGTATTATCATTCCCCCGCCTGTTTTTGTATCTCTAACGCCCGGATATCATAAAAAAAGCGCATCAATACGATGCGCTTTTTTATATTACAGAAATATTATACTTTTATATTTAATAAAAAGTTGCATAATAATTCACACCAATTGGTGTAGCAATAGAACCATTAACACCCCTAATAATAAAGGTATAAGCCTGTCCTTTAATTAAGGTAATAGCAGTTGTAGCAATTAGTGTAGCACCAGTAGTATTTTGATTAATATTATAAAGGTTACTTTGTCCTGGCATTGGGATCTCCACAAAAGCAGAAGCGGTGCCATAGGCTAAATTAGAAACAATTTTCTGACTAGTTGTTTTTTGTACAAAATCAATATTTGGTCCACCGTTGTATAAGTTAACCACCCGGATGAAAACTTTCGAAGTATCCAAAGCAGGTTTAACTTCTTCCATCAACAAAGATGATTCCACCTTTTTATTTGTGATATTGTAAGTCCCTGTAGTATACAAAGTATAGTATTTACCTGCCGCAGTGTTGATGCTCGTATTAAAAACCTCAAGATTTGCATCAGCTATAGCTGAAGAAACTATTTTAGCAGTAATAGCATTTACACCTACTTTAGCAGGAATAAATGTACCACCTAAACCTGGAAACACTCCTAAATAAGTATAACCTGCTTCTTTACCATTTGTTGATGCATTTCCTGATACGCGCACATCATTCAAGTTAAAATTAATAACAGGACTTGCAGGCGTCAGGTTAATAAACCTGATATAGGAATATGCTGGATCTCCTGCACTAATTTTTGTGTATTCAGTACTTTCGACTAAATCGCCTTTTGTACATCCGCTAAAAGTGATGGCAACAAGGGAAAAGATATATATTAATTTTTTCATTTTTTTTGAATTAAGCGTGATGAATTAAGGTTGAGAAAACCACATTTTATATGTATGATAATCTGGTTGATCTCCACCTATCTTTTTTAAGGCATCTATATTCCAAATGTACTCTGAGTTGTAACGTGGGCGGTATCTTTGTGCCGGTTTACCACTGTTATCCAAAAAGAATGTTGGCGGGAAAACAAACACATTTAAATAAGGATTATTACCCTTTATATCACCCTCATTGTAATTGAATTTACGAAGATCACTCCAGGTCTCAACAAAACCATGTCCCCACATTGCAATGTACTTTTGAAGCATGATGTCTCTAATAGTCAAAACACCAGAACTTTGCGCAACAGCCGTACTTGCCAAGTAAGCCGCTTTTTGCGATGTAGTAATTGCAGTACCCAAACCACTTACAAAATCTATATGTCCTGCAATCCCAGCCAAATAAGCCTGGTAAGCCAAAGTAGGGTTTGCACTTCTTAAGGCAGCTTCCGCTTTGATAAATTGAATTTCTGCAAAGGTCATGATTGGAAAACCTGCATTATCTCTAAACAAATACTTTCCTGTACCTGCACCTGGATTAGTAGAATTAAGTCCGCCCCATGGATTGGCTACTGCGGTAGTTGCCGTGTTTGCAGCCGCTGAATTTGGGTCACCTACTCCTGGATTTACACCTCTGAATGTACCATCACCTGAGGCAGTGATCATGTTAGCTCTTCTTGGATCAATCACAACTCCAGTTGTACCAGTAAAATAAGTGCCATCTAACAAGCCAACAATCATTCTTGATTGGCGATAATTACCTAAGTTAGCTCTTAAAGGACCAAAGAAGTTTCCGTCTGCAGAAGTTAAACCATTGTTGGGAACTAAGAAATTATCTGCATTGTTACTTAACGACTTGTCTGCATATTCAATCACTTTTGCCGGATTATAGGTAGATTTATTTACAAGATTGTTCATGTTTCTGGCTAAAATTCCATAATTAAATTTAATCCATTTCGCATTTACACCTTTATAAACTAAATCAGCAGAAGCCATTTTAGCTACAGTTCCATTGCCATCAGTTTTGCTAAAGTTTGCAATAGACTCATTAGCTAAACGCACAACCTCTGCATAAACTTCTGCTTGAGGATCATAATCGAAAACATATCTATTTGGCTCAAAGGCTTGTTTAAGCACTAAATCCCCATAATAATCCGTTCCCGTTTGCCATCCCCAAGCGCGCAATGATTGCGCCATTCCCAGGAAGTTATATTGCTGGGTTTTTATTGCATCGTCCATTATTAAGCCCAGGTTAGCCCCTAAGCCATAATATACTGTACGCCAAATTTCGCCAGTTGTATCAAGACCGGCATACCAGCCATGAATTTCACCTGTCATTCCTCCAGAAACAAAACCCCAGTTCTGAATAAGTGGCGCTAAATAACGGGCATCAAATTGTATTCCACGTTCCATCTGTGCAAACAGTGGAGGCGTAAGGGTTTTACTTTCAGTTACCTGTGGGGTAGCCGTATCTGTATTAACATCTAAATATTTCTTGCAACTTGTCGATAATAAAAGAGCTGACGCCGCAAATGTTATGTAAATTTTTTTCATTTCTTTTCTATTAAAAACCAATTTTAACACCTAAATTATATCCCCTTGGCAAACCAACTGAACCATAATCTATACCCGTTCCGCCTAATCCACCTGATGCAGCACTCAAACCATTCACAGAAGGATCTACCCCTTTGTAATTGGTCATTAGCCATAAATCTGTTCCGGTTACAAAAACACTTGCCGTTTTGAATACTTTACCCTCTCCAAAAACACTTTTTGGCAAGTTATAGCTTAAGGTAATGTCTTTTAACCTAATCCAATTAACATCTTTCTGAAGAAAATCTTCAGTATTGTATGCGCTTGAATAGTAACTAGTAGTAATGTATGGGGTAACAATGATAGCGTTTTGCGTTGGATTAGCTGAATTCTCTAAGCCATCTCTTAATACACCTTTAATCAAACGTGGTGTTTCGCGGTCAAGACTTAATTTCGATAAACCTCTTGCATACAAATATAATTCCGTTGCATTATAAATATCACCACCTTTTCTGATATCAAACAAGAAGGAAAGATTTAAGCGCTTATAGGTAAAACTATTAGACAAACCGATGGTGAAATCAGGTGCTCTATCTCCTATCGGTGTAAAATCAGTTCCTTTTATTGGCAAACCTGAAGTAGGGTTAATTAATAAGTCACCGTTATTGTTTCTCAAATAAGTAATACCTGAAAAAGCAGAAACAGATGATCCTGGATTAAATTGAGCTCTTACGTTATCAAACAACCAGGTATCAGACACATAAAATGTTTTTTGATCTGCTGGCAGAGATAAAATATTACCTTTTTGACGGGCAATATTTCCAGAAACATCCCATGCAAAATTAGTTGTTTTTATTGGCGTACCTTTAACAAGCGCCTCAAAACCACGGTATTTAATTTTACCACTGTTGATGTATTCTAAAATTGCACCAGTTGCGTAACTTAAACGCGGTGCAGTAATTTGTTTATTAGATAAAGTTTCAAAATAAGAGAAGTCAAAAGACAATCTATTATTAAAGAACCCCATTTCCATACCAACTTCTGAGGCCGTTGTAAATTCTGCTTGTAAATCTGGGTTACCTGCAGTAACATCAACGGCAAAACCGCCTCCTGTAGTCGTTTGTGCAACCAGCTTCGTTTTGGTAATGTAAGCCACTCGGGCATCTTTACCCGACTGTCCCCATGACCCCCTAAGTTTACCGAAAGAGAGCCATTCCATTTTCTTAAATGCAGGTAATTCTGAAAACACAAAACTTAACGAAGTTGCTGGATAGAAGAAACCTTGATTTTTTACGGGAAGTGTAGAAGACATATCATAACGTCCGGTTAAAGTTAAAAACAAATAATTGTCATAACCAAACTCTGCACTTCCAAAAGCCCCCACTTTACGTTTGAGCTCATCTGTATAAGCAACACGCTGTGTGGTTGGATCTGTATTGTTTAAACTGTAGAAATCTGATTGGTAGAATTTCGTTCCGTATTGAGAATTCACTTGGTAAGAATTGTCTTTAATATCAGCACCAATGCGTACAATAGGCTTAAATTTACCGAAATCCTTTTTTAATGTGGTAACGAAAGCCCCATTGAATAAACGTTCATTGGAATTAAAAGTATTGATACCACCACCAGAAGCCGATGTTCCAGATTTATTTGCTGAATAAGATTCAGGGTGATAAGCTGATAAGCCTTGTTGCGCACTGATATCCGCGCCAACACGACCAGAGAATCCTAACCATTCGTTTGGCTTATAATCAATTCCGAAATTACCTAAAATACGGTTAACTTTATCCCAATTTGGGTTTTTGTTGACACCAAAGAATGGGTTATCCAACTCAGCAGATAAAGTACCTGTAATGGTTCTTCTCGCACCTGTTGCCGTTAAATAGTTACGCATGTCATCAATAACCGGCCATGATAAAGCACTGATCATCGGACTACCATCTCCTTTAAAAGTTTTATCTGTTCTGGAGTTGATCAAATTTAAAGATCCATTGGTGCTAATTTTAGAACTGATTGTAGAAGTCCCTGAGATCTTTGCATTGATGGAATTGAATCCCGTTCCAGGTAGTGTTCCACTTTGATCGGTATAACTTACACTTGTTCTTAAAGATAAAGTTTCAGTACCACCTTCTATTGAAGCGTTATGTTTTTGTGTAAAACCAGTTTTATAGAAGTTCCCTAGGTTATCATAAGTCTGCAAATTGGCTGGATATTTAGCCCCAAAATAAACACGCAACTCATCATCAAAGAAACCACCTGCACCACCGCCATAAACCGTTTGAACATCAGGGAAACGGTATACATTTTCCATTCGGAATGAATTGCTGTAACTCACTCTCGCCGTTCCGGCTTTAGCTCTTTTTGTGGTGATCACCACCGCACCAGATGCACCTTCAGTACCATATAATGCAGAAGCCTCTGGACCCTTTAAAATTGTAATCGAAGCAATTTCTTCAGGATTGATATCCATCGCTCTGTTACCATAATCATTTGTACGGTTAAAGGTACCCTGACCCACTAAATTGTACTCACTAAAAGTACGGTTAGAAATGGGTAAACCATCTACAACAAATAAAGGCTGATTATCTCCATCTAAAGAAACCGCTCCACGAATAATCATTTGTGAGGAAGCACCAGGTGTACCGTTTGTCGGGGTAATCGTTGCTCCAGCAACACGTCCCTGTAAGGCATTTAAAAAGTTGTCCCGTTGGGTACCCGCGATGTCCTCCCCTTTAATAGTTTGCGCAGAGTAACCCAGTGCTTTTTTATCCCTCGTAATACCAAAAGCGGTTACAACAACCTCATTCAATGCATTGTTGTTCTCCGCAAGAGCAACATTAACAACAGTGTTGCTACCAACTGTTTTTTCTTGTACCGTTGTTCCTATATAAGAGAACACCAATACATCACCTTTTCTAGACCCGATAGAATAAGTCCCAGCTGTTGATGTCTGAACAGCCGTTTTACTTCCTTTAATTTTCACAGAAGCACCTGGAATAGGTAATCCATCCTCCGCAGAGGTCAGCTTTCCAGTCACAACAATTTGTTGCGCAAAAGTTTGCGTTGCCAACAAAAGAGTACACCAGAACAATAGGAGTAGTTTTCTTTTCATAAACATTTTTTTAGTTGAATTATAAATTGTGGTTTGTTAATGTAACTTTATCTAAACACGCAATTAAACGCAGAAATAAAATTCATCCAGTAAATATGTATAATGTTTTTTGTTAATTACAACAAACAACAAACTATTTTTATGGCAGTTAGCAGATTTTAATTGCACAAAGCCGCAAAAATCCGCAATATTTTAATGTCAATGGCTCTTTAATCAATTAACCTTTATTATATTCGTTAAAAATTAATCAAATGTTAAAGAGAGAAAGGCTTGAAGTCATCATGCGCCAAATCAATTTGCACAACAGGGTGCTCACTTCTGATATGGTACAACTATTAAATGTTTCAGAAGACACTATTAGGAGAGATTTACAAGAGTTAAGCGATAATAATTCACTCATAAAGGTTCACGGTGGAGCACTTTCTAAATCTTACCAAACTACTTTTGATGATGTAAACGTCTATGCCAGAGAGGCAAAAATTAATATCGCTAAAAAAACTATACCGCTCATCAAAGATGGGATGGTGATTTTAACAGGTGGAGGTACAACTCTAATTGAATTAGTGAAACAACTTCCAAATAATTTACAAGCAACTTTCTTTACCATTAGCCCTTTCGTAGCCATAGAATTGGCTAAATATGAAAAAATTGAAGTCATTCTAATTGGCGGGTTATTCTCTAAAAACTCCAAGGTAACTTACGGAAGCCATGTCATCAACCAACTGTCTGAAATCAATGCGGATTTATGTTTGTTAGGCACCAGTGCCTTACATCCCAAAAATGGATTAACAGATACCGACTGGGAAATTAACCAACTTAAAAAAACCATGCTCCACTCCAGCAAAAGAACCGCTATTCTGTGCATTTCAGAAAAGCTAAACACTACCCAGCGACTAAAAGTGGCTCCTTTAGAGAACATAAATTATTTGATTACTGAACTAAACGAGGCAGATGATCAATTAGATGTGTATAGGCTGAAATCTTTAAAAATCCTATAAAGGATCATTTTATAAATAACGTACCTTTACTAACCCACACTAATTTTCAATAAAATCTAATATATGGCTAGATTAAATCTATTAGAAGAAACGCGTTTTGAAAAATTACCCGTTTCCGTCTTTGACAATCCTAAAGCAGCGTCATTACATGTTGCGCATCGAATAGCCGACCTTATCAACAAAAAGCAAGCAAATAACGCGACAACAGTTCTTGGTTTAGCAACAGGGGCAACTCCTATTGCCGTATACGCAGAGCTCGTTCGAATGCACAAGGAAGAAGGACTTAGCTTTAAAAATGTGGTCACTTTTAACCTCGATGAATATTACCCGATGCAACCAAATGCTGCACAGAGTTATGTAACTTTCATGAACGAGAACTTGTTTGACCATATTGATATCGATAAAAACAATGTTAATATTCCTGATGGCACTTTAAGTCTGGAAGAAATCCCTGCTTTTTGTCTTAATTATGAAAAGAAAATTGGAGAAATGGGTGGCCTGGATATACAGATTCTTGGTATCGGGCGTACCGGCCACATCGGCTTTAACGAGCCCGGCTCTGCACCTAACTCAGGAACAAGACTTGTTACCTTAGATGAGCTGACCAAAAGAGATGCGGCAAGAGATTTTGGAGGTAAGTCTTTTGTACCTACAAAAGCTATAACAATGGGTATTGGCACAATTTTCAAAGCCAGAGAGATTATTTTAATGGCCTGGAACAAGAAAAAAGCCGCTATCATTAAGAAAGCTGTGGAAGGAGAAATTTCCAGTGAGGTTCCTGCAACTTATTTGCAATTATCAGAACATGTAGAATTTATTCTTGATATTGATGCAGCCTGTTTATTAACCCGTTTTGACACGCCATGGTTAGTGAAAGACTGTATCTGGAAAGAGAAAATAACCCGGAAAGCGGTAATTTGGCTGGCTAATCATTTACAAAAACCAATTCTAAAACTTACCGAAGATGATTTCAACAACCACGGCATGGCACAACTTGCCCTGGAGAAAGGCCCTGTTTATAACATCAACATCCATATTTTCAATAAACTTCAGCACACCATTACCGGTTGGCCTGGGGGTAAACCAAATGCTGATGACACACAAAGACCTGAAAGGGCACAGCCTGCTAAAAAAAGCGTTTTGATATTCTCACCTCATCCCGATGATGATGTGATTTCAATGGGTGGTACCTTTATCAGGTTGGTTGATCAAAAGCATGATGTTCATGTAGCCTACCAAACTTCTGGTAATACGGCCGTTTGGGATGATGATGCCCTCCGTTTTGTAGAATTTAGTATCGACTTTTCAAAGAAAATGGGCTTAGATCAGTATGCTTTGCAAAAGATTTATGAAGATATGCGTAGTTTCATGGATAAAAAACTGCCCAATCAGGTTGACACTCCTGAAATCCAATCCGTAAAGGGCTTGATCAGAAAAGGTGAAGCTACAGCCGGTGCAAGGTATTGCGGACTGGAAGATGACCACATTCATTTTATGGCTCTTCCTTTTTATGAAACGGGTAAAAACAAAAAAAACCCCGTTACCAATAAGGATTTTGAATTAACTATTGAGTTATTGCAAAAAATCAAACCGCAGCAAGTATTTGCCGCCGGAGACTTTGAAGATCCTCATGGTACGCACATCGTTTGCTTTAACATCATTCTAGCAGCTTTAACACACCTTCGCAAAACAGAAGCATGGGCACAGGATTGTTGGTTATGGATGTACAGAGGTGCATGGCACGAATTTGAAACTCATGAAATTGAAATGGCTGTACCTCTTAGTCCCCAGGAACTCGAGAAAAAGAAATATGCTATCTTCAAACACCAATCTCAGAAAGATCGCGCCGTTTTTCCTGGTGATGACTCCCGTGAGTTTTGGAGGCGTGCAGAAGATCGCAGCAGAGAAACGGCAAAAGCATACGATGACCTAGGCTTAGCTGAATATGAAGCAATGGAAGCTTTTGTTAGGTGGAAATTTAATTAATCATGGAAAATAAATCAGTACGCTTACTATCACTAGACTTTTTTAGAGGGGCTACAGTTGCCGCCATGATCCTGGTGAATAACCCTGGAGATTGGGGAAACATTTATAGTCCTTTAGCGCATGCGAGTTGGAATGGCTGTACACCAACCGACTTAATATTCCCTTTCTTTTTGTTCATCGTAGGTGTTTCCATCACCTATGCCATGGGTACTAAAAAAGCTGACCCAGCAATGCATAATCAAATTTTATTAAAAGCTTTAAAACGTGCACTGATTTTATTTGGCCTGGGATTGTTCCTTTCCTTATACCCGAAAGTCTTCATAGCCCCTATTGAAGCACTGCAAGGGGTAAGAATACCCGGGGTTTTACAACGAATTGGCTTGGTCTTCTTCTTTTCTGCGGTAATTTTCCTCAAAAGTTCAGAAAAAAATATCTTTAGAATTTTTATTGGCTTACTGGCATTTTATTGGGTCATGATGACTTTTATTCCTGTACCCAATGTTGGCTATGCTAACTTAGAAAAAGAAACAAACTTAGGCGCCTGGATCGACCGGTCTATACTGACCGAAGCACACTTGTGGAAGTCGGCTAAAACCTGGGACCCAGAAGGCTTGTTCAGCACCATTCCGGCCATTGCTTCAGGCTTATTTGGTGTGCTTGTTGGAATTTACCTTAGACGTAAAGATGTTGAGCCTGCTACAAAAATTGCATGGTTGTTCTCTGCAGGTATTGCCGCTGTTTTTGCCGGCTTACTTTGGGATCTAAATTTCCCTATCAATAAGTCCTTATGGACAAGCTCCTTTGTGTTGTACACAGGGGGTTTGGCGACTATGATTTTAGCCTTCAGCTATTGGATTATTGATGTGCAGCGTTACACCCGGTTTACAACCCCTTTTGTAGTTTACGGGGTAAATGCCATTACCGTATTTTTTTTATCTGGCTTACTTCCAAGAACAATGAATATGTTTAAGGTAAACATGGCTGATGGAACAGAGCTGGGTGTTCAACTATGGTTATACCAAAGCTTTTACAAGCCGAACTTCTCACCAGTCAATGCTTCTTTAGTATGGGCACTAACACAAATCATATTTTGGTTATGCATTCTATGGATTATGTATAAGAAAAAGATCTTTATTAAAGTATAGAAGCCCTATTAAAGAGCTTCTATACCTACTGGATCACTAGCTTCACTCTCATTCTTAAGCCTATCTAATGCAGTAACCAGGTAAGTGTATCTTTTACCACCTTCAACATCGGTATCAATAAAAGAAGTATAATCTTCAAAACTTATTTTAAGTATATTCTTTGGATTTAAAACACTAATCTTCTCGCCCTCTTCAAAACGATAAATAACATAACCAGATGCAGTTTCCCCATCTAATGCATGCAATGGGCGCTCCCAGTTCAGGTAAATGCCATCCGCTTTAGCCACCACACTTATGTTTCTAGGTATATTAGGCACTATATCATCCAACCATGGCATCTGTGGTGGCAGCGCAGGATACTTATAAAGATCGTTTCGCAAAGAATCACCTGTTGCACGGGCAACAGTAGAAAAAGATTTTGAACTAAAGAAAACACTACCCTGAACCCGGTTATTATTACGCATATACCTAATTTGATCAGGAATTTGATTGGGTAAACGCCATGCTGCCTCCATCTTTTGATTCATCAGGTAAGCTCCCTGTCCTATATACAAATGCCGGCCATAGGTATTGTCGCTCCACCAATCTACCAAAGTAGCAAATGGAGCTGCTTTCCTTGTGAAACTAAAATAAATCTGTGGATTGATATAATCTACCCACCCTTCCTTTATCCATTTTCTTGAGTCTGCATACAATTCCGTATAATTCGAAAGACCATTTGTTTCTGAACCTAAAACATCTTCACCCTTATTTTTCCAGATACCAAAAGGACTAATCCCAAATTTCATATATTTCTTGTAATGGTGAATACTGTCATCGAGCATCTTAATCAACAAGTCAACATTATTACGGCGCCAATCTTTAATGTTCGTAAAGCCATTATTGTATTTTGAAAAGGTTTCACCATCTTTAATCGTCTGACCAGAAATGGGATAAGGATAAAAGTAATCATCGAAATGTATGCCGTCTGCATTATAGCCCTTTACAACATCTAAAATAACCTGTACTATATAAGCTCTGACTTCAGGCAAACCTGGGTCAAATTGTTTTTTACCGCCATAAGTGAAAAACAGATCCGGACGTTTTACAGTCATGTGCTCTTTACTGATAATGGCATTTGGGCTCACAGTAGCGCGGTATGGATTAAACCAGGCATGTAATTCCATCCCTCTAAAGTGAGCTTCTTTAATAGCAAATTCAAGGGGGTCATAACCAAAGGCAGGAGCAATCCCCTGCCGGCCCATTAACCATTGGCTCCATGGCTCTCTGGATTTAGCATAAAAAGCATCTGCTGCCGGTCTTACCTGTAACAAAATGGCGTTCATCCCATTTTTTTGATGCTGCTCTAAAAGCCCAATAAATTCCTGCTTCTGCTGGTCTACACTCAACCCCGGTTTCGACGGCCAGTCAATATTTGAGACAGTGGCCACCCAAACACCTCTAAATTCTCTTTTGGGAGCATTTTTTATTGTTTGTTGTGCCGATAGCGTTAAGGGCAAAATGAATGCAATTGCAATTGCATAAACAATGTTACTAAGCATTCTATATAATTTTGATGTTTTGTGTGTATTCGATTCTAGCAATTAAACGATTATTTATTTAGTCTGATACAAATTTGGCGTTTTTTTACCCATTTTTTGTATTTTTTATCTTAAGTTAGACTTTTGATTGAAAAACCAAAGAATCCCTAGCAAAAAAACTGACCGTAATTTAAAATGTTAAACCAAAAAGTTTCCAATAATTCCGGCGACCGTAACAAGATTTATTTTCTTATTATCGTTATCGTAGCTTTATTAGGTACAAATGCATACCTCTATTTTAGAGACAAACATGAAAGCGAACGTTTTGTTAGTGCAAATACCGAAAAAGATAGATTAAAATTAGAAGTAGAAAAAATTGAGGTAGAACTTGATAAAATCAATATCATTAATATATTATTAACAGATAAACTGCTGGAAGAACAAAAACTTGCCAGAATAAAAATAGCGGAATTAAAGCTGGCTTTGCAAAAGGGACAATTTACTCAAGGCGAGCTCCTTAACGCACAAAAAGAAGTAAAAGAGTTAAAAGAATTCGTGAAAAATTTTAGTGAAGAAATTGTAAAACTTCAGGAAGAAAACAAAAATTTAAAATCTGAGCGCGACAATTTACTTACCTCTTTTCAGGTCGTTAACGAAAAAGCGAAAAATCTTGCAAAGAAAAATTCAGAGCTAACAGAAAAGGTAAAAGCAGCTTCCTTACTTAAGGCCTTTAATATGGAAGTTTCAGCTTATAGAGTAAAAAAAAACGGTAAACAGGTAGAAGTTAACCAGGCTGGTTCTGCAAAAAAATTAATCGTTAAATTTAATATTGCGCCTAATACCTTGGCTAAAAAAAAATACTACAAGATATATATGCGCGTATTTGACCCTGCAGGCAATCTAGTGGCCGATGCAAATAATATGTTTGATGCTGATAACCAACAAATGCAATACAGTGAGATGAGCATACTTGCCCATAAAAATGACTCTGATTTTTATGATATGGCTTGGGTTAATCCTAAAGAATTCATGAAGGGAAGTTATACCGTTATCCTCTATGCTGATGGCGAAACAATGAGTAGATCTTCCATCAATCTAAAATAATGGCGTAAAACTAGGCTAGAGTGAAACTTAGAAAAAAGGTGGTGCCTTTATCAATGACTGATTTGAACTCAACTGTGCCTCCTGCATTTTCTACCGCTTGTTTTACAAATGCCAATCCCAATCCTGTACCTGAAGACTTGGTGGTAAAATTAGGCGCAAAGATCTTATCCTGCAAATAATAGTCTATACCTTTGCCATTATCAGATAATTCTATCCAAACTTTCTTATGGTCATTCCCGAGTTTGATGTAAATAAGGCATTCCTTATTTAAAAAGGAAGCTTCAATTGCATTCTTCAATAAGTTGTTAAAAGTACGTAGCAGCTGGTCTTTATCGCCCATAATGAAGATTTCTTCACTGGTTTGATCTACGATATGGATGTTTGCGTTTGCATCGTTAATAAAAACGTCGCTTGCTTGCTGCACCACCGGAATTAATTTCAACTTTTGAAGTTTTGTGTCTGGCATTTTAGCGAAATTCGAAAATTCTGATGCTATTGTTGCAAGGCTATCTATTTGTTCAATAAAGGATTTATTAAAGCGTTCAAATTTTTTCTCAAAGTTAGGGTCTTTTTCTTTCCATGATTTCTCCAGTAACTGAACACCTAACTTCAATGGTGTTAAAGGATTTTTGATTTCATGCGCTACTTGTTTGGCCATTTCCCGCCAGGCACTCTCCCGCTCAGACTTTGCCAGCTTTTTAGCACTTTCTTCAAGCGCTGCAATCATTTTATTATACTCCTTTATCAAAGAGCCTATCTCATCATGCCTTGACCATAAAATAGGTTGATTCTTTTGTCCTAACTTAGTCTTTTTAATACTTTCCTGGATAAAGGTTAGAGGGCTGGTAATTTGGTTGGCCAAAAAAACTGCCAAAATACCAATAGCCACAAATACCAAGGCATAAATATTGATAAGTGTATTGATAAATAAACCAATTTTTGACTGATAGTCGACTTCATTTCCATAATATGGTAGGCCGATATACGCAACGGTTTGATTTTCTGCATTCCTGATGGCCGCATAAGCTACAGAATAGGTGAAATCACCAATAGTTTCTTCTGGACTAAAAAATTCTGACCTTTGAAAATGGCTTAAATAAATAAAAGCCTTCGGGGACATGATTCTTGCCAGGATTCCGTAATCGTAGATTTTAGGAATAGAGGTATATAAAAGCTTCCCATCCACATCAAAAAGATTTAAATAGGTGGAGTTAACATCCGAAAACTGATTAAACTCTTTTATAGATTGATCTGTAACTTTAGGTATGCCACTACTATACATCTTTTTGCCGTATAAAAGTTGCACCTTACGAAGCTTTTCTCTAATCACATCATCCTGCTGGTTCCTATATTCTGAACTGATGTAGAAAAAGGTAGTCCAGCCCACAATAAGTAAAGTGGCTACAACAGATAATACTATCGAAAATTGTATACGCGTTTTATACAAGATTTTATTCGCGTTAATCATTAAAGAACGGTTAATGTTGAACCAGCCACCCCAGCTTTCATCAATGTTTTTTACCACCCAGATCAAAATGTAAAGCGCAACAGAGAACAGAATAAAGACCAGGAAAAAGAAAGACAAAATGGCAAGGCTCGTAACGTATGAAATCTTTTCTTCACTAATTACAATAGTTTTAAAATTGCTCGGCCTATAAACCATGTGATTGTAACCTTGCTCTTGGTCGTTAAAGTAAACTGGTTGTTCAATTTTACCTTTAAAATCTATATCTGTTAGTTTATATGTGAATTTTCCAGACTGGTTAACCAACACCCCATGGTTATAATAGGCAAAAGAATAACCCTTAAAATCATCACTACTTTTCACTTTCCCATCTACCAATAGCTCAGGAAACTGGTTGTTATAATTGTATTGTTGAGATTTTAGCTCTAAAACCAATGTCCCTAGAATGTGTTTATTTCCAAATATGGGGATAATGCCAAAATAACTTTGGTAACCAAAGGTGTCATTGAGCCTATAAAAAAAATTAGAGACTTTAACAGAACCTGATTGAACCAGGTTTTTATAATGACTCAATCGAACCGATTCCATTGAATTTAAGGAAGAATCAAGGGCATTAAAAGTATATAACTTATAATCAAATTGCGCTAAATAACTATCCAAATATTTTTTGTTAATCAATTTCTCCAAGCCATTTTCCTTCTTTAACGCCTTTATTTTAAAAAAGTCTAGTACTAACTGATCTGAGTAAATCCCTTTTTCTAAACCCTCGATAGAACTAATAATTCTGGGGTTATCAGTAGATTGTAACTTTTGAGCGATATTATACTGCTTATTTCGCTCTTTAATCTCTTGGTACTTGATATGCTTAATGGAAGAAATTAAGGCCAGACAAAAGAAAATAGCCGCATATATTTTGACTGAAAATCTACCGTTCTGAATGTAGATATTCCAGCCCAAAAGATAAAGAAATAGGGCATAGCCGAAAAAAAATACGGTAAAGCCAGCACTAAGTCTATAAAGTAAATAACCTGCAATAGCAATAAGGAACAAAATAAGCCGCTCCCTGTTGGTAACATTTAACTTAAGACTAAAAAGCATCAAAGTGCTGGTTATTAAAAATATATTAAACCACACCAAACATAAGATAATGATACTAATCCAACTTGCCCAACTTAAGTTAATGATATTGGTAATATCATAATTGATTTTTGAATTATAGACAAGCCCTGAAAACATGCTGTCATTAAGGTATGCAAAACCCAAAAAAAGCAGCAATAGCAGCATATGGAACAGCAAGCCTAAAACCTTGCTTTTGTTAAACCATTCAGGAAAGTAATACTTATCCTTATAGGTATAAATAAACAATGATATCCAGGTAAAGGAAAGAACATTTAAAAAGAAGTCACCTAAAGAAGGAAGCCAAAAGCTCTCTCCATACACTGTTGGACTAAATATTTCGAGATTAAACTGATAATTAAACCACCCATACTCTAAATCACTAATTCTCAATATTAAAAAGAATAGAATCAATAGGGCCGTAGCAAAAAATAGGTGGCCGTTTCTCGCCAGCCAGGAACAAAAAGCATTAAAAAACAGCGTAAAGCTAAACAACCCTATTACCCAAAGCCACACCTCTATCGAGGCATATAATCTTTTTGAATAGCCTGGATTAAGCTTTACTTCAAAAAGCAATTTACCATTAATACTTTTTATTACATAAACTTCCGAATCGATAAAAGATGCCAGACTTAAAGAACTTGAAGAAAGTAAATCCTTAGAAATTTCATTCTGAAGGAATTTGTTCTCTATGAGAAATTGATTTTTAACGCTGATAAGGAAGACGACATGAAAATTTGCATACGATTTTTTGATGACCTCATACCAACCGTTCGACAACTGCAGAAAAGAGGTGCCTTCTCTGATCTGGTATTTGGAGGGAAGAGAAAGCATGGAAGAGCTCCAGAATTTAAGATCGTTATCCTTATAGGTTAACACATTAATTCCTTTGCTACTGTAATTTTTAATAAATGTTAAGCCTAAATCTTCATTCGTATGAAATTGTTTTATTTTTTCAACCTCTTGTTTTTTAGACAAGAGGTCGTAAACAAGCCGTTCACTTTTAGAAAGATTTTCCTGAAGTTGTTTTGCCTCATGTTGCAAAAGGTCTTTTTTGGAAACAGAATGTCTCAACGATAGTGCCGTAACAAGACAGCACATGCTCATAATCAGGAGAAGAATTCTAATTTTTAATCCTATGCTCACAGCAAATAATCTATAATTTTAAAATTAAATCGTAATTAGAGCAGCACTGGTTTTTACTTCTCTATTTACCTTCTTCACTAATCCTTGCAATACATTTCCTGGTCCTACTTCAACAAACTCATTAGCGCTATTGGCAAGCATGTTAGTGATGGTTTGTGTCCACCTTACTGCACCGGTTAATTGTGTAATTAAATTCAATTTAATTTGTGCAGGATCTGTATTTGGGTTTGGATCAACGTTTTGATAAATAGGACAAATTGGAACCAAAATGCTTGTACTTTCTATAGCTGTCTGCAGTTCAACTTTTGCTGGCTCCATTAACGGAGAGTGAAATGCGCCCCCCACATTCAACTTCAATGCTCTTTTAGCCCCTGCTTCAGTTAATTTCTGGCATGCAATTGCGATTCCTTCCATACTCCCGGAAATAACCAGCTGACCCGGGCAATTATAATTTGCAGGCACAACAATTTCAGGGATTTCGGCACAAATTCTTTCTACAATTTCATCTGAAAGACCAAGAATAGCAGCCATTGTTGAAGGTTGAACTTCACAAGCTTTTTGCATGGCATTAGCGCGGGTAATCACTAGCCTTAGCCCGTCTTCAAAAGATAAAGCCGATGCAGCAACAAGGGCAGAGAACTCTCCTAATGAATGTCCTGCAACCATATCAGGCCTAAAATCACTTTTCAACGTCTTTGCTAATATAACAGAATGCAAAAAAATTGCCGGTTGAGTAACATTCGTTTGTTTCAATTCCTCGTCCGATCCAGAAAACATGATATCACTAATTCTAAAACCAATGATTTCATTTGCTTGCTCAAATAATTTACGGGCTTCTTTATTTTCATAAAGTTCTTTGCCCATGCCAGAAAATTGTGCGCCTTGCCCTGGAAATAAATATGCTTTCATAAACTTCTAATGTAAATTAGCGGTAATTAATCTTAAAAATTCTGCTCTTGTTGTTTCTTTAGCAAATTGGCCGGTAAAGGCAGAAGTTGTGGTTACCGAATTCTGTTTTTGAATACCCCTCATCGCCATACAAAGGTGTTTACATTCAATCACTACAGCAACCCCCGCAGGGTTTAATGTTTTCTGTATACAATCCCTAATTTCATTGGTAAGTCTCTCCTGCACCTGTAATCGGCGTGCAAAAGCATCAACTACTCTTGGAATCTTACTTAAACCAACAATATGTCCATTTGGAATGTAGGCAACATGTGCTTTTCCAAAAAACGGTAGCATGTGGTGCTCACACATCGAAAAAACCTCAATGTCTTTAACCACCACCATCTGACTGTAATCTTCCTTAAACATTGCAGAGCGCAATATATCTTCGGGATTAATGTCATAGCCATGTGTAAGAAATTGCAGCGATTTTGCCACTCGTTCCGGGGTTTTCAGCAATCCTTCTCTTTCAGGATTCTCGCCAATCTGGGCTAAAATATCCTTGTAATGATCGGCTATAGATGCTATTTTACTTTCGTTGTAACGGTCTATTTTAATATACCCGTCATTCTCTTCTTCAGTAAAGTCCTGTATGTTATTGTTCATTAAGCTTATGTTTTTATCCGAAGTATTCAACAAAGTTGTTTTCGGTTTCATAAATTTTTACACTATGTAATATTGCCCCGCCTTTTTCAATATGCGGTAATAATTGCTCCCAAACGGCTATCACCAGGTTCTCTGTGGATGCAAGCTTTCCTTTCATAAAATCTACATCAAGATTAAGGTTTTTGTGGTCAATCTTCTCTACCACATATTCATTGGTAATATCTTTCAACCACTTTAGGTCTACTAAAAAGCCAGTTTCAGGATTAATCTCGCCCTTAACGGTAACGAATAGCTGATAGTTATGTCCGTGCCAGTTTGGATTAGCACATTTCCCAAAAACCGCTGCATTTTTATCATCAGACCAGTCTGTTCTAGATAATTTATGTGCAGCATTAAAAGATGCCTTGCGTGTTATATAAATCATTTCTTATAAATTGACTACAAATATACACAGAAAGGTTTAAGTAGCGATTTACCAGCAATTTAATAACTTAGATAAATGAAGATACTTGTTGTTGCCGCCACCATTCCTGAAATTGCCGCTGTTTATACCCATTTTAATCTTCCTCCTGCAGCTTTTTTGCAGTCACCGAACTTTGATCTCCTCATTACAGGGGTGGGTATGACGGCTACTGCTTATACATTAGGCAAGCACCTTTCTGCAGATTACAACCTGGTTTTGAACTTAGGTATCGCCGGTTCCTTTGACTATTCCATCCCCTTAGGTAGTGTTTTAAACGTCATTTCTGACGAGTTTGCTGAGCTTGGCGCAGAAAATAAGGATTCATTTATCTCTATTGATGAACTTGGATTTGGAAAAAGTAAATTTGAAAACAACTTCAGCAATGAAATTTATTGCCTTAACCAGTTGCCAAAGGTTAATGGTATAACCGTAAATAAAGTTCACGGCAATAAAAAACACATTCATGAAGTAAAAGCCAGGTTAAACCCTAAATTGGAAAGCATGGAAGGAGCAGCAGTATTTTATGCCTGCGAACAAGCCGGTATTCCATGTTTACAGGTTAGAGGTATTTCAAATTATGTGGAAGAGCGAAATAAAGAAACATGGAAAATTGAACTTGCCATAAAAAACTTGAATGATTGGGCAATTGAATTTTTGACAAATGCATAACTAACCGGGCACCACCAATACTTAAATTTACCCCCATGAAACTTACAATAGGCTTTTCTCCTTGTCCAAATGATACTTTTATTTTTGACGCGCTTATTCACCATAAAATAGATACCGAGGGTTTAAACTTTGACGTGTTTTTTGATGATGTGGAAACCCTAAACAACAAAGCGATGAGGGGAGAATTAGATGTAACTAAATTAAGTTTCCATGCAATGGCCTATGTATTGGATCAGTATGCTCTTCTGGATGCTGGCAGTGCACTGGGTTTTGGTGTCGGGCCTTTGTTAATTTGCAAAAATGAAACACTGCTTCATCAAAATAAATTATCGGCAGATTTAAGAATTGGGATACCCGGTAAATTTACTACTGCTAATTTTTTATTAGGAATTGCTTTTCCTCATTTACTGAATAAACAGGAGCTCGTTTTTTCTGATATTGAAAATGCCCTGTTAAATGGTAAGATTGACCTAGGATTGATTATTCATGAAAACAGGTTTACTTATGGTGATAGAGGGTTGTATAAAATTATTGACCTAGGTAACTATTGGGAAGGACTAACAGGTTGTGCCATCCCTTTGGGTGGAATTGTAGTGAACAGAAATCTGGATGTGGCAGTACAGCAGAAAGTGAATAGAGTTCTAAGAAAATCTGTTGAATATGCGTTTTCAAACCCAAAATCTGGTATTGATTTCATTCGCCAGCATTCCCAGGAAATGAATGAAGCCGTAATGTATCAACACATTGAACTTTACGTAAACCAATACTCAATTGATTTAGGCGTAGAAGGCCGTAAAGCGGTCGACAAATTGTTTGAAATGGCACAATCAAAAAAGATTATTCCTAAAATTTCAAATTATATCTATGTTACCCCAGGTTATTAATTACAAGGGCCATCAGGTATTTCCTTTGTAATCCTGATCAATTTAGTCACAACAAGTGTTGAATCAAAATTTGCATTTACCGTTAGGCTGTCAGACTTTACTACTCGTCCTTCTACCTCAATATACACTGGTAAATAAGGTTTTTCATAATTAAGGTTACTATATGCAAGCTCTAAAGTTTTAGCACTATCAGCTACCCAGTATTCCCTGCCCTCTTCACAGTCTCTGAACGATTTAATTTCAGGGCCATAACTATACAAACCTTTTATTACTTTGATATCATCACCGGCCTTTTGGTCTTCTACATTAGAGTTACAGGCAAAAATAGTTAAGGAGAAAACAATTGACAACAGTATTAATATTTTGATGTTCTTCATGATTTAAAGGTCTTGATTTATATGATTCATCTTTTTTACACTTAAGTTTGATGACAAAGCAGAAGCTACAAAAGAAAAAAGTGTTACGGTGCAAAATACAAGCAATAAATCCATCCATTTTATCGCTACAGGGTAAGCATTAGGCATCAGCAGGTCTTCTTGAGACAGCTTTACTATGCCAAATTTTTGTTGCACCAAACAAAAAGCAACCCCAGTTAAAAGTCCAAATATACACCCTGTCATGGTAATCATCATTCCTTCAAAAAGAAATATACGTTTAATTAAACTTTTACCAGCACCTAAACTGCTTAAAACAGCAATATCTTTTAATTTATCTAGAACAAGCATAGTTAAAGATCCAATTATATTAAAAATAGCTATAATTAATATAAAAGTAAGAATAATATATACAGCCCATTTTTCAGTACCTAAAATATTATAAAGAACTTTGTTCTGTTCTAGCCTGTCTTTAACAACAAAACCAGCATTAATCTGTTTTTCAATTTCCTGCTTAAACAAATCTGCATCTATACCATTATTTAAGTTTATTTCAATGAAAGAGATGTTTCTCTCTTCCTGAAGTAACTCCCTGGCAAAAGATAAAGGTACGATAGTAATGTTATCAAAATCTTGCTGCACTTCAAAAACACCTGAAACAGGAATACTTTCCATAGTAAAATCATCAGCCGGATTCACTGAACTAGAATGATTACCTTTTTTAGGTGAAAATATCTGTAACGGTGTAAGTGGATCATTGGTATTGATCATCAAATAATTCTGGATAGCAGAGCCTATTACGGCATGTGCCCCGGCCTTATTTTGGAGCATAAATTTCCCTTGAATAGTGATACTGTCTAAACTTGGGTTTTTTAAATATGCTGGGCCTACCCCTTTAATTAAGCCCACAGACTGCCTGCCTTTATACCTTAACAGGGCATTTTCTGCAAGAACTTCTGTATAGGAGAAAATTTTCTGATCCTTTTGTAGCTGCCGGAAAAAGGGCGTTTGCGGATCAAAGGTCTTCCCTTTTACCGGGGCAATAACCAGGTGTGGTGTAAAAGTGTTGTACATTTTCAGCACAACTTCTTCAAAGCCATTAAAAACAGAAAGAATAATAAATAAAGCCGCGCTCCCTACAAATACACCCAACACCGAGATAGTCGAGATTATATTAATCGCATTAGTTGATTTTTTAGCAAAAAGATACCTGCGGGCAATATAAAATGGCGTATTCACGATGTGATATTAGCTTAACAAAGGTTGGAAGAATGGATTATTTTCTTTCTCAAATCCAATAAGTGTCGCTTTTCCATGCCCAGGATAAACCTTACAATCTGGTGGCAAGGTAAATAGTTTTTCTCTGACACTTTGCAGCAACTGCTCATGGTTACCACCGGGCAGATCCGTTCGGCCTATGCTGCCATAAAATAAAACATCACCACCTATCAAAAAATTCTCTTCTTTAGCATAAAAGCATAAATGCGCTGGGGAGTGCCCTGGTGTAAAAATAAGCTCCAACTCACTGTTTCCAAATTTTACTACACCCGTTTCTCCAAGAAAAACATCCGGATCAGGAGATAAATCGTACCTAAACCCCATCGCTGGGGCATAACTAGGAATGGCATGAAGAATAGGCAATTCTCCATGATGAAACTGAGGCTTTAAACCCCATTGCTCAAACACAAATTTATTACCAAAAACATGATCCAGGTGGCAATGTGTGTTTAACAATAACGCTGGTTTTAATTGACGTTCTTTAATAAAAGCAACAAGTTCGTTTTGTTCAAATGACTCATACATCCCTGGGTCAATGATGACACAAGCTCCTGTTTCATCATATAAAACATAGGCGTTTTCCTGATAAGCATTAAAAGTAAATTGTTGAATATTTATCATAACCTTTTCCAATAAATAATATTATGAATTCCATATAACCCAAGAACGCGCAGCTTGTAAGTCTAGCATCTCCAGTCCATTTTTAGTCGCAGCACCCCTATCTTTTGAAAGCCTTAAAAACTTAGACTCCTCTGGGTTATAAACTAAATCATAGGCCAAATGTTGTGTACTCAAGTATTGATAGGGAATAGGTGGATAACTATCCACATTAGGCGACATACCTAAAGGGGTTGTATTAATTAGCACGGTATGTTCCTTCAAAACTTCTTCCGTAACTTCATCATAAAGAATAGCTCCTTCAGTTGCAGTCCTTGTGACCGACAAATAGTCAATACCAAGTTTTTGTAACACATATTTGACAGCCTTCGCCGCGCCCCCATTTCCTAAAATTAGTGCTTTTTGATGATGCGCTTTTATAAATGGCTTAAGGGACACCTCAAACCCATGCGCATCTGTATTGTAACCTTTCAAAAAGGGCTTACCATCAATGTGACGAATGGAGATACAATTTACCGCGCCAATAAAGGCAGCAGCAGCATCAAGTTCATTTAAAAAAGGCAGCACGGCAACTTTATAAGGAATAGTAACATTCAAACCTTCAAGCAGCGTGTTTTCATCCAGCAAATCCGTTAAGAAATCAATATTAGCAATAGGAAACAAATCATATTGACATCCTGAAATACCTTTGCGCACAAACTTTTCAGTAAAGTATGTCTTTGAAAAAGAATGAGATAGAGGATAACCTATCAATCCAAATGTTCGTGAAACCATTTTTATGGCCTATTTATTTAAATTAAGGAAATAATCAAAGGTATCGCCTCTCAAACCTAATCGAATGGTTTCTAATGGAATAACCTCTGAGGGAGCAATATTACCCAAATTTACATTCGTACCAATCAGTTTAATAAACCATACTTGCTGTTCTTTTTGCGGTGCTTCCCAAATAATAGAATCTTCAGGTATTTGAGTAAGTATTTCATCTACCAATCCTTCGCGCACTTCTCCAGAATCTCTGTAAATACCCACATTTCCACCTTCTCTAGCTTCAGCAATAACTTTCCATGAACCAGCTGCTATTTCAGCACTCATCAGTTTAATCCATTTATAAGGGGCAAAAACTTTCTTGGCATCTTTAGAGCCCACTTCAGAGATAACAGTAACTTGTTTAGCTAGCTTAGCAATAAACTCCAATTTCTCGTCATGTTCAATAGTAATAGAACCATCAGAAACTTCTGCATATTCCATTCCAAATTGATCCAAAACCCTACAA
This sequence comes from Pedobacter sp. CG_S7, assembly GCF_040544395.1. Taxonomy (NCBI): domain Bacteria; kingdom Pseudomonadati; phylum Bacteroidota; class Sphingobacteriia; order Sphingobacteriales; family Sphingobacteriaceae; genus Pedobacter; species Pedobacter sp. CG_S7. The sequence continues at coordinate 45,273 of NZ_JBEONS010000021.1, forward strand.
TAATCATCAAATTGATTCCTGATTACAAAAGCTTCAAATAAAGTACCACCAAAATACGTAGGTATTCCGGCACTTTTATAAATCGCTAATTTTTCTTTTAAATTTGGAGTAACAAATGAAGTAGCCCAACCAAATTTAACAATATCGGTATGCAAACCCGCTACATCAATAAAATCTTCAGTTTGTCTTAAGCTTAAGCCTTTGTCCATAACCATGGTTATACCTTTTTGACGAGGTTTTTCTGGACGTTCTGGTATATTATTTAAAGTATAGTTCATATATGCTGCAAAGGTGAAAAAAATTAGGTTGTTTTTACAAGGAGATTTGATAAAAGAGTTATTATTATTTGATATACTTGTTAATGACCTCTAAAATCAAGCCGTTTTCTTGTAGTTGAGGCAGGTATTCAAACAAAATATAATGTTTCTCTGGCTCAATACTTAGCGCAGTCTCCAAGTATACGAAACCCTCATCACCTCGTTTTAATGCAAACAAATAGGCTACCATCCTGTAATAAAGCTCAGCTGCATCAGGATTATTTTTTATTCCGTCTGCAATAATATCTGACGCTTCAATAAGTTTACCCTGCTCATAAAGCACGGTAGAAAAATCCAGCCAGGCTTCAACATCCAGCGGATTATATTCTAAAACTTTATCATAAGCCTCAATAGATTTTTCAATCTGACCTAATTTATAATAGGCATCTGCCATAGCAAACCAAAAATCAGGGTTCTCTCCATCAAGATCCAATGCCTTTTTATAGAAGTGCAGTGACTCAAAATAGCGTTCCTCAAAGTTTAACGTTACACCAATGCCAAACCAGGCATCCGCCATCTTTGGATCCATCTTTACAGATTTCTTATAATAAGCACGGGCCTCATCCATCTGCTCCAGCTTCTCATAGCACTCCCCAATGGCACAATAAGTGTCTGCATTCGGTTTTTCATATTCAAAGGTTTGTTTATAAACTTCTATAGCTTCGGCAAAACGATCCAATTGAACCAATGCGTTACCTTTATTATAATAAGCTGAGGCAAAATTATCCTTGATTAAAATAGCATAATCATAAGCATCAATTGCTTTTTCAAACAAGTCCAGTTTATGATAAGAGTTTGCTAAATTATACCATGCCGCATAAGAATAAGGATCATTGTCAATGTATTCTTTATAGAATTGAATGCTTTCTTCCTGTTTATCAAGAATATCATAACAGAAGGCCAGTTCATATAAACCATCTTTATTCTCCATATTCTGTTCCAGACTTCGCTTAATGTAAACAATAGCGTTTTCATAGTCCAGCATATTCTGATAGACATAAGCTATTTGCAATAAAACATCATCTGTTGCTTCAGCAAATTCCAGGGCTTTTTGAAAATTCTCTAATGCCGGGGCATGCTGGTCGAGGCTGCTGTAAATATTCCCTCTTAAAATGTAGATTTCCGCCTCGGAAGCTTCCAACATTTCTGCTTTTTCAAGCGCTAAAAAAGCACGCTCTGTCTGGTCTGTAATAAAAAATAACTGGGCTTGTTTAACCAAGAACACGGCTGCATAGGGATGCTGATTTAAGGCATATTCGATAACTTGAAGTGCCTTAACAGGATCGCTTTTTTCTATGTAATAATCGATGATATTTTCAAAAGCCTGGGCATCAAAAAAGTACTGATCCTGGTTCCGTATCATCTCCTCATAACGTTCTACAGAACGCTGTGCATCATCACTAAAATCAAAATAAAATTCCTCTTCCATCTATAGACTAATTAAAGAACAGACCCTCTTTTTTTAAAAACACAATATAAGTTTACGTTATTTAAATGTAAAATGGAGAAATAATTTTCAACATTCATACGCTTACATCTTTGTTAAACTGCTATAGTATTAGTTAACAGCATTTTAAACATTCGGCAAAACTGCACGCAATGCTTTTGAGTTGTTCAGAATTAAATGCAAAATAACAAAACAAATTATTAAATCAAGTAATACTGGGGTCAAGAAAAATCTGCTCCTATTTTTTTATAGGCAACAAAAGAGCATCTTTGTTCTATCATTTTCTTTGTAAAAACCATATATAGCTATGCAAAAAGACATCAGTAGTGTATTAAAAAATTTAGGTATTTTAGCAGAAAACCCTGCTTTTAGCATAGGAAGCGAAACTGGAGCGGCTAAAAATGCAACCACCATAGATAGTTTTTCGCCCGTGGACGGTAAAATAATCGCTAGTGTAAGCGTTGCGACGCAAGAAAATTATGAAAGTGTTGTAAAAACGGCAGAACAGGCTTTTTTGTTTTGGCGTCATGTGCCAGCACCAAAAAGAGGTGATATCGTACGCCAGTTAGGTGATGCGCTACGATTGAACAAGGAAGATCTTGGCACTCTTGTTTCTTATGAAATGGGTAAAAGCTTGCAGGAAGGTTTGGGTGAGGTGCAGGAAATGATAGACATTTGTGATTTTGCAGTAGGCTTGTCAAGACAATTATATGGTTTAACCATGCACTCTGAACGACCAAACCACAGGATGTATGAGCAATGGCACCCTTTAGGTATAGTTGGTGTTATCTCCGCTTTCAATTTTCCAGTTGCTGTTTGGAGCTGGAATGCAGCATTAGCCCTGGTTTGTGGTAATGTTTGCATCTGGAAACCATCGTCAAAAACACCTATTTGCGCCCTTGCTTGTCAGAAAATTATAGCCGATGTGCTTGTAGCCAACGAAATGCCTGAGGGTATTTGTAACCTGCTGATTGGCAATGCCGTTGGCGATCTCTTAAACAATGATAAACGAATTCCTTTAGTGTCCTTTACCGGTTCTACCCGGATTGGAAGGATTGTTGCCTCTGCTGTGGCAGGGCGCTTTGGCCGGAGTATCCTGGAATTGGGTGGAAATAATGCCATCATTATCTCTAAAGATGCAGACCTTGACATGTCTTTAATTGGCGCTGTTTTTGGCGCGGTAGGCACTGCCGGACAAAGATGTACTTCAACAAGGCGATTAATTATACACGAAGCTATTTATGATGCTTTTAAAGATAAGCTCGTGAAAGCCTATGGTCAACTAAAAATTGGTGATCCTTTGGACCAAAACAACCATGTTGGCCCCCTTATTGATACCTCAGCGGTGAACATGTATCTAAAGGCAGTTGAAAAAGGTAAAGCTGAAGGTGCCAATTTCATTGTGGAAGGTGGTGTGTTAGAAGGTGGCCCTTATGCATCAGGCTGCTATGTTAAACCATGTGTGGCAGAGGTAGAAAATCATTTTGAAATTGTGCAGGAGGAAACTTTTGCGCCAATTTTATACCTCATCAAATACAAAACACTAGAAGAAGCTATTTCATTGCAAAATGGTGTACCACAAGGACTTTCTTCAGCAATTATGACGGTGAATCTAAAAGAAGCAGAGCAATTTTTAGCATGTTCAGGTTCTGATTGTGGCATTGCCAACGTGAATATTGGCACCTCAGGAGCGGAGATTGGTGGGGCCTTTGGCGGAGAAAAAGAAACTGGTGGCGGTAGGGAAAGTGGCTCTGATGCATGGAAAGGTTATATGCGCAGACAAACAAATACCATTAATTATTCTAATACGCTACCACTTGCCCAAGGAATAAAATTCCATATCTAACTTTTAGATTTTTATTAAAGTAGAGGCTTTATCATTGAAAAAATGATAAAGCCTCTTTTTTTTACCATCATTTTGCTGTTGACTTTTAGTTTGGGATACATTTGGTTTGGCAGGTCGTTGGCAGGTCCTTACGAGGTCGTTGGTAGGTCGTTGGTAGGTCTAAATGACCTACAAAGGACCTGCCAATAACCTGCCAGGAATATGAGAAGAACCTGCCAATAGCTAATTGAAATTCGATTGTATCTATAGGACTTGTAACCGTGATTTACGAAGCGGCTTCATTTTTATTGCATTTAAACCACCATTAATTTTTGAAAGCCTATCAATTTGACGTAAGTTTAAAGTTTTGAATTTGTTAAAACTCTTTTTTTAATTCATACCTATGTTACGTGTTGATAGTGCTAAACCCTGCAAAATTGTGTATTCCTTATGTAAGCATGAGTTTTTTGGGTATGTAATTGAACCTCATATGGTTCAACTCAATCCACACGGTGACTTTTCATTGACCTATCAACGCCTTTTTAGTCATACCGCAGTAGAATTTTCAAGGCACCTTTGTTCTAATGACCTGAAAATCATTAAAATTCTGGATGAAATGGAGCAAGATTTCATCATCAAGAAATACTATAAAAAACAAATCCGGCCGATGGAGTTTTTCAGTAAGTTTTTTGACACAAACTTCTATGAAAAGGTGCGACCAAAAATTGAAAAAAGACTTTCTGAAGTACTTGCTATTTTAGTGGAAACAGATGCACTTTACCACATGGGAAAAGATGGCTGGCCAGCAGAAAGGAAACTTGAAATTGCTGCAGAGCCTGCTACTGTACTTTTTCATTTCCGTAAAAACAACTTTGAAACGCGATATTTCCCTACCATAAAGCACAAGGGTTTACGTATAGATTTTATGTTTAAAAAAGCGCAGGTAATAAGCAATCAGCCTGCCTGGCTGCTGCTGGAAGAGATTTTGTACTTTTTTGAACAAAATTTTGAGGGAAAAAAATTACAGCCCTTTTTAAATAAACGCTTCATAACTATCCCAAAAATAACTGAAGAGGCCTATTTCGAGAAGTTTGTAGCCCCTTTAATTGAGAAATACCACGTCTATGCGGAGGGCTTCGAAATAAACACTGAAAATCATGACCCTATACCTGTTCTGAAAGTGATTTTTGTAGAGGATGGAATTTCGCAATTGCAACTCTCCTTTAAATATGGCATGTATTCATTTCCGATGGATAATGAACGCAAAGTTACCGTCAAGATACTTAAAACCGAGAATGATTATATTTTTACCCGCATAAAAAGGAAGGCCGACTGGGAAAAAAACAATTTCAATGAATTATTAAAATCTGGCTTAAAGAAAACAAGCGCGCTTTTTTATAATTTGGAACTTAATAAACCAAATGAGGAAGAGAATAAAGCTTACGGCGTTATTAATTGGATAAATGAACACCTGGAAGAGCTACAAAACAAAGGATATGAGATAGAGCAAAGTTCAGGACAAAAAAGATTCTTATTTGCTACCAACAAGATAGATTTTGAAATAAGTGAAAACAATGATTGGTTTGACATCAATGCTATCGTTTATTTCGGTATCTACCCCATCCCCTTTTTATCATTAAAACAACACATCCTTCATAAAAAAAGGGAGTTTTTATTACCTGATGGTACAATAGCGATTATTCCGGAACAATGGTTTACCAAATATGGCAGCCTGTTTATGCTATCGGATGGCTCGAATTCATTAAAACTAAAAAAACACCATTTTGGTTTACTCAACGAACTTGGGGAAGACAGCATAGCCAATGTTACCTTAAACCGAAAATTGGAAAAATTAAATGATTTTGAAAATATTGGGGATGTGAACATGCCCGTTGATTTTATCGGTGATTTAAGAAGCTACCAAAAGGCGGGTTACAACTGGTTTAGCTTTTTAAGGGAGTATAATTTTGGGGGTTGCCTTGCCGATGATATGGGCTTGGGTAAAACCATTCAAACACTGGCCTTACTTCAAAAATTAAAAGAAGAAAATGAGCAGAATGCCACTCCCGGAACTTCTTTGATCATCATGCCTACTTCATTAATCTACAATTGGCTCAGTGAGGCACAGAAATTTACACCGAAGCTTAAAATTATTGCCCATACCGGAAGCTCGAGAAACAAAGATATTAGTAAATTTATAGACTATGATGTTGTAATTACCACTTATGGCATCACAAGAGTGGATATAGGCCTATTAAAAGATTATTATTTTAATTACATCATTCTTGATGAAAGTCAGAACATTAAAAACCCTTCCTCAAAATCTTTTAAAGCGGTAAGAGCCCTTAAATCAAAACACAAATTAATCCTCAGCGGAACACCGGTAGAGAATTCAGTTGGCGATTTATGGACACAGCTTACTTTTCTCAATCCCGGTCTATTGGGCACCCAAGCTTATTTTAATGAAGAATATGTGCAGGCCATCGAGAAAAAGAAAGATGAAGATAAAGCCAGAAAATTACAAGCTATCATCAAGCCCTTCGTTTTAAGAAGGACAAAAGAACAGGTTGCGGAAGAATTGCCTCCTAAAACCGAGCAGATCATTTATTGTACCATGAGTGAAGACCAATCTGCCTATTATGAAGAAACAAAATCTGCTTATCGAAATGATTTGCTGAGCAGTATGGATGATGGAAGCGATGTTAAAAAACAAGTGCAGCTGCTACAGGGATTAACGGCTTTGAGACAGTTGGCCAACCATCCGGTGATGATTGACAAAGCTTATACTTCAGATTCGGGCAAATTTGAAAACGTGGTGCACACTTTAGACAATGTACTTAAGGGAGGGCATAAAGTTTTAATCTTCTCTCAGTTCGTTAAGCACCTGAGTATTTTTAAAAACTACCTGGAGGAAGAACAAATTCCCTATTCCTATTTAGACGGGACGACAAAAAACAGGGGTGAAATTGTTGCTGATTTTCAGAGCAATAGTAGCCTTAAAGTTTTCCTTATCTCTATTAAAGCCGGAGGTGTAGGGTTGAACCTTACAGAAGCAGATTATGTGTTTATTCTTGACCCTTGGTGGAACCCTGCGGTAGAACAACAGGCCATAGACAGGACACATCGCATAGGGCAAGAAAAGAAGGTGTTTATTTATAAATTCATCACTAAAGATACGGTAGAAGAAAAGATTCTTTCGCTTCAAAACCGAAAAAAGAAATTAGCCAGTTCACTGATTACCACTGAAGAAAGTTTCTTTAAATCGCTAAGTAAGGAGGATATTAATGAGCTACTTAACTAGCAGGCCCTTCTTTTAATTGGCGGAGGTAATCGGCCCTAGAAATCATTTCAGCACCCAGACTCAACAAATGATCATTAGGAATTTGGCAGTCTACCATTTTAATAGAAGGACTATGACACAATGCTATTAAAGCCGATTTAGAGGCATTGCTGACTAAACTAAACATGCTTTCGCCACAAAAAACCTGGTTTATAACGACCCCATATAAGCCCCCAACCAATAGGCCATCTTGCCACACTTCTATACTATGTGCATGGCCTTCTTTGTTAAGGTTGATATAAGCCTCTCGCATAGCTGGGGTAATCCAGGTTCCTTTTTGCTCTTTTCGATTAATTAAAGCACAGTTCCTGATCACTTCCGAAAAAGCGATATTAGTGGTTATAGTAAAAACTTTATCCTTCAACACTTTTTTCATGCTTTTACTGATTTTTAAGTGCTCCAGAAAAATAACACATCTTTCTGGAGGTGCAAACCAACAAATTGGGTCCCCTTCGCTAAACCAGGGGAAGATACCATTTTGGTAAGCCTCCAAAAGACGCTCCTTACTCAAATCGCCACCAATGGCCAATAACCCATCTGGATTTGCAAGGGCACTATCTGGAAATGAAACTTCGTTCTTAAGTAAGCTGAATACCATACACAATATTACAAACTAAACCTTATATCTTAAACCTATTGAGGTTATTGTAGTCATACAAACGTCAAACACATGTATTAATGGAGAAAATAGAAAATTTCCTTAGGGTAAAGCACTTATACAATCGAGCCTGTTTTGGCATTGGCTATCCGGATTTACTTAAATCAAGCGAAAAAAATATTGACAAATCTGTTAAAGACATTTTTTCGAAAGCAACGGCTGAAGACCAGTCTATGACCGTTGTAGACATCCTTGAAACGAGGCAATACTTACTGAAGCAAGCCGGACTAAGTGCAAAAAAAGAACTAACCCCTGCAGAAAGTGAACAGCGGAAAGCCCTTATCAAGATGCAGAACCAAAAAAGCAGAAACTTGAATGTTGCCTGGATGCAAAAAATGATACAGACAGAATCGCCGTTTCTAGAAAAAATGACCTTGTTTTGGCACGGTCATTTCGCTTGTCGCTCCAACAATCCTTTTTATGCCCAGCAACTCAATAATATTCAAAGGGAAAATGCGCTTGGAAGCTTTAAAACATTGTTGCTGGCTGTTTCCAAATCTCCCGCGATGCTGAATTATTTAAATAATCAGCAAAACAAAAAAAATAGTCCGAATGAAAACTTCGCAAGAGAGCTGATGGAACTATTTACATTAGGAAGGGGAAATTATACGGAGCAGGACATAAAAGAGTCAGCCAGAGCTTTTACAGGCTGGAGCTATAATAAAGAAGGCGAATTTGAATTCAGAAGTAAGTTACATGATGAAGGCAGCAAGACTTTCTTTGGGAAAACAGGAAATTTTGACGGGGAAGCTATTATAGACATTCTATTGCTACAACCTCGTACGGCAGAATTTATTTGTGAAAAGCTTTATACCTTCTTCGTAAATGATACCCCCAACGACTTACATATAAAGGACCTTGCCAAACATTTTTACAAAGAAAAATATAACATTGCTTCGGTGATGGAAAAAATGTTTAAGTCTGATTGGTTTTATGCTGCCGAAAATATGGGCAATAAAATAAAATCGCCTGCAGAATTCCTGGTTACCTTAAGCAAAACATTTTTTGTAGACTACCATAAACCCCAGGTATTGATACAGATACAGAGTAGTTTGGGTCAATATTTGTTCAACCCACCCAATGTTGCGGGTTGGCCGGGAGGTAAAAACTGGATAGATAGTTCTTCTTTAATGTTAAGGATGAGGATTCCTTCGTTAATATTAAATGATGGACTTATAGATTTTAGCGGCAAGGCAGATCCGGAAGATGAAGCCCTGATTGCTGTTAACAAAAAAGGGAAACCAAAACCTAAAAAATCTTATATTAACGCAACAGCCGATTGGAATAGGTTTTTAATTTCCCTACCAAAGGATTGTAGTGCTACTGAACTTGCCACCTATTTATTACAACCGGGCTTGAATAATAAAATGAATACTTTGATTAGCAACAACGCTACCCTAAAAAATGTAGCTGTAGAAATAACCAGTACTCCTGAATACCAGTTGTGCTAATTTTAGCGGAGGAACACCTTATGAAAAGAAGAGATTTTTTAAGAAACACAATTTTTACCTCCGCAGGCGCATTTATGGTTCCTGCCTTTATGAAGCCCTTTGAAGCTTTGGCACTGGATGAATTAAGCCTGCATAAAAACTTGGTTGTGATACAGCTTTCTGGTGGTAATGATGGCCTGAATACCGTTATACCTTATGGCAATGACATCTATTACCAAAAAAGAAACAGTATTGCTATTAAACCGCAAGAGCTAATTAAACTTAATGACATGCAGGGACTTAACCCAAACATGTCTGCATTAAAAGAAATTTACGACCAGGGTTGGATGACCATTATCAACGATGTGGGCTACCCCAATCCGGATAGGTCACATTTCCGTTCTATGGACATCTGGCAGACCGCAAGTGATGCTAACCAATTTCTTTCTACGGGTTGGATTGGGCGTTATCTTGATTCGAATTGTGAAACCTGTAAATACCCTTATACGGCAATAGAGGTTGATGACAGCCTTTCTCTGGCGATGAAGGGCGCTACAAAAAAAGGCATCGCTTTAAAGGATCCTGCTACTTTATACAGAAATACCAATGAGCCCTTTTTTAAAGAGATGATGAGAAGTCAAAAAGAACACCTGGATGAGGATAATTTAGGCTATTTGTATAAAACAATGATCGAAACCTCTTCTTCTGCAAATTATATTCAAAACACTTCAAAAATATACCAGAATAAAGCTATATACCCCAGCACAGGGTTTTCAAATCAGTTGAAAACTATCTCTAAATTTATATCCTCCGGATTGAAAACAAGGGTATATTATGTTTCTTTAAGTGGCTTTGACACCCATGTTAATCAAAAACAACAACAAGGCAACCTGCTTAAACAATATTCAGAAGGAATCAGTGCCTTTTTAAAAGACCTTAAGGAAAATAATAAACTGGATGATACACTGGTGATGACCTTCTCTGAATTTGGCAGAAGGGTGGAACAAAATGCAAGTAATGGAACAGACCATGGTACGGCAAACAACATGTTGCTTTTTGGAGGAAAACTAAAGAAACAGGGCATTTATAATGCTGCACCAAATTTGGGCAACTTAGATGCCGGAGATTTAAAATATCAGGTAGATTTCAGGCAGGTTTATGGAACCCTTTTAGACAAATGGCTGGATGTAAACAATGGAGATATCTTAAATAAAAGGTTCAATACATTAGATTTTATTTAAAGCTTACACGATCAGGCCAATTTTAATGGAATGGTCAATGGCTTCCCTGCTGTTTTTAAACAAGCAGGTTTTGACGCCTTTTTTTTCAACTTCATCCAATAGCTTTTTTGTGGCATGGGCATATTTGTTTACCACTTGACGAATGTAAATGGCTTCCACATTTTGCGGAAATTTGTGAGCAATAGTGGTATAAATCTGAGGATCCTGTTGTGAATTATCTCCAAAAAACACAAACTTTTGGTTAGGAAATACATCCAGTATTCTCCTCACTCTTAACAATTTACCATCGTGACCTGTTTTTCCCGTTTTAAACAGGCCCTGCCATTGTTTAATCTGGTTGAGCAGAAAAGCACCTTCTGGAAGTTTATTGTACCTAAAAATCTCTATAAGATAATCGTAAAGGTTCCATTCACTGCTAGACACATAAAAGAATGGATTCGGCTGGTCTGGATCTGTATGAGCGTTGGCCAATAGTTCATAATGTTTGCGTGCATCCTGAAAAGTTTTCCTTGTTCGAGGGTTTTTAATGAATAACTCTCTTAGTCTTCGCCAAATGGTAGCGGAATGAGAAACCATAACCGTATCATCGACATCAGAAACGAAGGCATATTGGGTTTTATGGGGCACATATATTTTGCCAACACTTTCGGCAATAACTTTATTTTCTTTATCTAGGGCTTTTACTTCTACCAGGTGCCAGCCAGCACTTACATTCTGACTTGCTTTCCACTCAAATTTAAAAAAGCCATCAGCTCCTGTAGTTTGCTCTACTACATCGCCAAGAAAAGTTAGCCTTACCTTAGTAAAAGGGAAAGGTTTTAACAGAAATAACTTCAACAGGTGTATGGTATTGATAAAAAAGTTATCACTAAACACCTGATTTGTGATGGCCCTGTATTTAAAAACATGTCCATATACCACCAGATCATGCGTATGTCCATATCCATGATATACTTTTACACTAACGGATTTATTCATTAAAAACAAAACAGATTTAGGCTATGGTTGTTTGTAATATTACTTAATTAAGCCATCAATTGGAACAAAAACTACTATTTATTGTAAATCCCAAATCAGGGAGCCATACCATCAACTTTTCTGAACTTATCAGGGAGTTTTTTTCGACAAGGAACTATCTTATCGAAATTTTTGAACTTGATGGCGATAGTGCTATTGAAAAAATTAAAGAAGTTATAACAGCCTCCAATGCCACCAAAGTGATTGCTGTAGGTGGCGATGGGACGCTTAAATTGGTGGCGGAATGTTTGTTAAGGACAAACATTCCAATCGGACTTATACCAGCGGGCTCTGCGAATGGGATGGCAAGGGAATTAGGTGTCCCAACGCATACCCATGAGGCCCTGGAGCTTATCCTTAGTGGAACATCAAGAAGTATTCATGTCGTTATAGTGAATGGAGAGTTGTGTATACACCTGGCGGATATAGGCTATAATGCCTACGTAGTTAAAAAGTTTGATGACCTTCCTCAAAGAGGAATGTGGGGTTACGCTAAAGCGGCATGGCAAGCATTTTGGAGGCGGCACAAAATGGATGTTGTTTTTATAACAGATGAGGAAGAAATTAAATGTAAAGCAGCCATGGTGGTAATTGCCAATGGAACGATGTATGGGACAGGCGTTAAAATCAATCCTCATGGAAAGCTAGATGATGATTTTTTTGAAGTAATCCTCATTAAAGCCTTTGATGTGATGGAAATATTGAAAATAAGGTTTACCTCACTGCCTTTCAACCCAGAGAAAATAGAAACTTTCAAGACCAGGGAACTCCAGATTAAAACCAAACACCGGGTACATTTCCAGGTAGACGGAGAGTATAAGGGAAAGGTGAACAGAATTGCAGCAGAGATTATCCCTGATGCAATTCGGATTATTGTTTAGAACTTTTAAGGACAATATTGCTGCAGGAGCTTATCGGCTAGATCGAAACCCATGTGTTTTACAAATAGAAAATCTTCACAGGCTCCTTGTCTATCTTTTTCTTTAAGTTTTTTCATGCCCTCTTTTATCTTCGCCTCCATATAAGCTTTATCATACCCAAGCTCTGTTTTTAACTGTAAAAACCTTTGTTCTTCTTCTTTTTTATATTTACCGGCTTCTTTATTTTTATAAAAGTTGAGGATGGCATTAGTTAAGCCTAGGCTGGACTGATAAGCATTGATGGCCTGCTGAATTTCAGCTTTACTTTTATTGACACAGTTGTAGCTTTCAAGCTTGAAGTTTACAGGTATAATAAGAACAGCAGTGGTATCATAGTCGGCAGGTATTACCCATTTTCCACTACTTTTTCGAATAAGCCTGAGTGCTTCATCATCTAAATCAGTACCGATACCGGATTGAATGAAAGAATGATAGACTTCGCCATCCTTATTGAGCTGGAAAGCAATAGTCACATTTCCCTCAAGGCAGTTTCGCAAAGAAAAAGCAGGGTAAACTAAATTAACCTTGATAAAGGTTTCTAATCCACCTTTTATTGCTGGTTGGGCAACCGCTGAAAATGTAGCAAAAAGAAAAAATAGAAGTAAGATTTTTCTCATGTACTAATTTACAAAAATTAAACTGAAAGTAATGGAAAGGTATACTTTAGGATAGCTGCAGGATTTGGACTATTTGAAAGGAACCTTTCTTTTTGAGTATATTGACAAACACCAGGATAATCGCCTTTTTGTCCTTTCATATCAAAAATCAATTGAAAATGAAGGTGTGGTGGCCAATGACCATTTTCTTCAGGGACTCCAAAAGTTGCAAATTGTTGTCCGCCATCAATTGCCTGGCCTACTTTTAAATCCTTTAAGGAGGCTAAACTCAAATGACCATATAGGGCATAAAGTTCGAGATCATTAAGCTGATATTTTAGAATAATAGTGGCCCCATAATCGCCATAATGATCATTAAATTTAAAACTTTGTACAGTAGCCGGGAGGAAATTATAAACGGGAGTTCCTGCCTCCCCCCAGATATCAACCCCTAAATGTAAACGCCGGGGCTCTTCGAGTGTGTCAAAATGAGAACTTCGGGAATAGATGGTGCGGTGTTCGTTGTAACCGCCAATACCATATTTACAGTGATTAGTGTTAAGCTTCTGCGCTACCCAGGAAGAAAACATAGCAGTATCTGAAAGGATAGAATCGCTCAGTTCTTTATTATTGCTGGTGAGATCAAATGAATAGAGCAAGTCTTTATCCAAATCAAAATCCACCACCTTTGCAACCTTAATATCTTTTCTAAGAAAATATTCTTCAAATTTCTGGGAAGGCGACATCAACTATCCTCGTTCTTCTTCTTCCGGATTAGTTTCTTTTCTCTCGCTATTAATCTTATCAAAGATCTTATCCATTTCGGCTACATAGGTATTGGTATCATCCAGAAAAAAGGTAAGTGTTGGCACAATGCGCGCCTGGTGACGAATGCGGGCACCCAGTTTATACCTGATTTCTCCAGCATGCGAATTTACTTCAGCTATAGATAAAGCGGTATTGTTTGTACTTAAAAAGCTTAAATAAACTTTGGCAACACCAAGATCTGAAGATACCCTTACTTTTGTTATCGTAACCAGTGTATTTGGCAAATAGACTGCTCCCTCACGCTGAAATATTGCTGCTAGCTCTTCTTGCAGCACACCCGCAAATTTCCGTTGTCTTTTACTTTCCATAATAGTACTGTTCTTATATTAATATAACAATTTATCAAAAGGATAGCGCTCCGTATGCATAACGACTATCTTATCATATAATAATTGCTTAAACTCTTCTAAATTTTCTTTATTCAAGGCTGAAATAAACAATGCGGGATCGTTATGCTGCGCCATCCAACTTTTTTTAAACTCAGTAAGGGTGAATACTTGTTTCTCTTCTCCTTCTTCCTCCGTTTCCGGACTAACATAAGCATCAATCTTGTTGAAAACCATAATGGTTTCTTTTTCTCTTACCCCAAGCTCCTTTAAAGTCTCGTTAACAACGTTAATTTGATCTTCAAAACTGGGGTGGGATACATCGACCACATGAATTAAAATATCGGCCTCCCGAACTTCATCCAGCGTAGATTTAAAACATTCAACTAAATGATGTGGTAATTTGCGAATAAATCCAACCGTATCTGATAAAAGGAATGGCAAGTTATCGATAACAACTTTTCTAACGGTTGTATCTAATGTGGCAAACAACTTATTCTCGGCAAAGACTTCAGACTTTGACAGCATATTCATAATGGTGGATTTGCCTACATTGGTATAGCCAACTAAAGCAACCCTGATCAACTGCGTACGGTTTTTACGCTGGGTCTCATTTTGTTTATCAATCAGCTTCAGCCTTCCTTTAAGCAAAGAGATTTTTTCGAGGATCATCCTTCTATCGCTCTCAATTTGGGTTTCCCCAGGACCACGCATTCCAATACCACCTTTTTGGCGCTCCAAGTGAGTCCATAACCTGGTTAAACGTGGTAGCAAATATTGTAGCTGCGCCAATTCCACTTGTGTCTTTGCCTGAGCTGTTTGTGCGCGGCCAGCAAAAATATCCAGAATTAAATTACTTCTATCCAATATTTTAACCTGTAGTTCTCTTTCTATATTTCTGAGTTGTGAAGGCGAGAGTTCATCATCAAACACGACCATATCAATCTCCTCAGCCTTAACATAAGCCTGTATTTCCAACAATTTACCAGTTCCTACAAAGGTTGCCCTTTCTGGCCGAAGCATTTTCTGCGTAAAAGAATGCGCTACTTTACCCCCTGCTGTATCTACCAGAAAGGAAAGTTCATCTAGGTATTCTTTAGTTTCTTCCTGAGTTTCACCCGGTCTAATTACACCTACAAGTACAGCTCGTTCCTGTTTAAGTGCGGTATCATAATTTTTCTGTTTTCCCATCGTGCTTTACAAAGATACAAAAGTTATACCGAGATTAACTCACTGACGAAATGACCCATAGCGGCACCGGGGTCTGTGGTTTTCATGAAATTCTCTCCTATTAAAAACCCATTGTAACCTACAGCTTTAAGTTTTTTGATGGTATCCGTATTGCTGATTGCACTTTCCGAGATCTTCATAAATTCGTTTGGTATTTGATCTACCAAATCAAAGGAAGTTTGAATATTTACAGAAAAATCGTCGAGATTTCTATTGTTGACGCCTACTGCATCTATTCCTAAACAAATACTGCGCTGTAATTCTGTTAAATTATGCACTTCGAGCAGAACATTCAAACCAAGGCTTTTTGCTGTTTCGGTTAGTTTTACGATTTTAACAGGCGACAGCACTGCTGCAATGAGCAATACAATATCAGCCCCAAGCGCTTTTGATTCAAAGAGCTGGTATTCATCAATAATGAAGTCTTTCCTTAAAATAGGGATTGAATTAACAGCTCTGGCTTTAATGAGATCGTCAGCATGTCCTCCAAAGAAATCATAGTCTGTAAGCACAGATATTGCCGAAGCACCAGCAGCTGAATAAGCCGTTGTAACATCCTCCACGGTAGAGGTATCATTAATTATCCCCTTAGAAGGAGACCTTCTTTTAAATTCTGCAATAATACCAGTGCACTTTTTATCCAGTAAGAAATCTTTGAAACAATAGGTCTCCCGGTTAAAATTAACAGCAGCAGCTAATTCTTTTACTGAAACCTGAGACTTTGCCAGCATAACCTCTTCCCGCTTACGGGTTATTATTTTATCTAGGATATTCATATTCTAACCAATTTTTAATCATTTGTTTACCATATTCAGTTAATACACTTTCTGGATGAAACTGCACACCACGAACATCATATTCATTGTGCCTTAAAGCCATCACCTGACCGTCTTTATCTTTAGCGGTTACTATTAAACAGTCCGGCAAACCTTCATTGTCGACCACCCAAGAATGATAACGGCCAACATTAAAAGTATTAGGACAACTGGCAAATGTCAATTCTCCGCGATCAAGAACCGTTATTGGAGTGGCCACACCGTGCATTGGCCTGCCAAGGTTAAGTAGTTTACCTCCAAAAACTTCAGCAATGGCCTGCTGACCGAGGCAAACACCAAATATACTTTTTATAGGAGCGTATTTTTCAATCACCTTCAATAGCAACCCGGCCTCTTGAGGAACCCCAGGACCAGGAGAAAGCAATATGTTATCGTATAGTGCGACATCGTCTAGTTCAAATTTATCATTGCGCCAAACATCTGCTTCATACCCTATTTCATTAATTAGGTGGACAAGATTATATGTAAATGAATCATAATTATCTATAACTAATACTTTCTTTTGCATGGTTATTTTTATTAAATATTTTCAGCCATATCAATAGCTTTTCGCAAGGCTGCTATTTTATTATTAACTTCATTCAATTCATTTACGGCAATAGAATCTGCTACAATACCTGCTCCTGCCCTATAATGAAGTTCATTGTTTTTACTCATAAATGTTCTAATCATAATGGCATGATTAAATTCTTCTTCAAAACCCATGTAACCAATGGCTCCAGCATAAAAGTTCCTTGCCAGTCCTTCGTATTGATCGATCAGTTGCATGGCCTTATATTTAGGTGCCCCACTTAAAGTTCCTGCAGGATAAGTATCGGCAACAACCTTAATAGCGGAAACATTGTTTTGGATATTACCACTCACTTTGGAGACTAAGTGTATCAGATGAGAATAATATTGCACTTCTTTAAAAGATTTAACCTCAACTTGTTTACAGTGCCTGCTCAAATCATTTCGTGCTAAATCAACCAACATTACATGTTCGGCACTTTCCTTAGGGTCATTTTCAAGTTGCTTAGCCAGTTCAGCATCTTCCTCATCATTTCCAGTACGCTTAAATGTCCCCGCAATAGGAAAAATATTTGCTGTATTATTCTTTATGGTAATTTGTGCTTCCGGCGAAGAACCAAAAAGTTTAAAGTTACCGTAGTCAAAGTAAAACAAGTAAGGCGATGGGTTGATAGATCGCAAACAACGGTAAACATTAAATTCATCACCCGCAAAGCTTTGTTTAAAGGCACGCGATGGTACTATTTGAAAAACATCTCCCCTTAATATATGTTTCTTTAACTTATCTACAATAGTGATGAAAGCCTCATCCGTTAAATTAGAACTTTCTTCACCAACACTTTTAAAACTATATTCGGGAAAGTTCTTGTTTTGTATGATATCCTCAATTTTTTCTGTGTCCGAATTTTCACTTCCATTAAAGCTGTTGTTAAAGAAAGTGATTTCATTTTTAAAATGATCAATAGCAATAGTATACCGGTACAAATGATACTGCATAGAAGGGATACTGTCTTCTTTAGCCGCTTGAGCAGTAAAGGAAATATCTTCAAAATATTGGATGGTATCCCAAGTAAAATAACCAAACAGGCCAGATGAAATATAACGTTTATCCTTGTATTGGGTTGGGGAAAACCTAGCTTTGAAAGCATCAATTTCATCAATTAACACAAAATCAGTTTTCACTTCACGACTCCCATCAGGAAAGTAAGAGGATAACACGCCATCTTGCAAAACAATCCCTGCCACAGGATCAGCACAGACGTAACTTACAGCGTTCTCCCGACTATGGTAATCAGAACTCTCCAATAAAATCGTATTAGGAAATACATCCCGCAGTCGCAAGTAAATACTAACTGGGGTAGTGGTATCTGCTAATCTGGTTCTAGTAGTGGTATCAATGGTGAATTTATCTCTCATCTTACTTATTTTTTATTTAAACAAAAAACCCGACGTGTTTACGTCGGGTTAAGATTGTGAATTGGTTTAGGTTGATAAACTATATTGTACACACAGCAACGACGTAACTCTTTTTAGAATTATCGCGCCATTGCCAGCTATGTGTTTTATTGATCATGTTATACAAACATATAAATAATTATTATAAGAAAAAATAAAAATTATGATACTCCCCAGAAAGATCGTGAAGCATCAGCTTTCACCATAGCGAGAATTGCACCAAATATAATAATAATGGCAAGTGAAAAATAAATGGCAATAGTTTTATGTTTTACTAAAGCACTATCAAATCTTTTTGATCTTGCATTCCCTACTGTAATAAGTATGACTGCAAAAATCATCATACTGATATGTTCCATTTTCCAGTAACGCCCCATAGAAATGGAGCTATCTACTTTATACCAACTATTCATAAAATATAAGACTATTCCAGAAAGTAATTGTATATGGGCACTAATCAAAGTGAATACGTTTAATTTTCGAGTTCCTTCTGTATAAGGTTTTTTACCTAACCAGCCCGCAACAGCATTAGCAATAGCTGCAACTAGCAAGATGATCACGATGTAACGCCATCCAGAGTGCGCACTTTTCAATATTTCACTTATCCCCATAATGTTTTGTCTATAAAATATAATTCTTTATTAACGATGGGCTAAAATAGAAATTAAAAATTTGATTCTCCAATCTATTTGAATAATCATGAACTAAATATGGTTATTAATTTAGCTTTCATTAACTGAAGGATAGGAGAAAAGCGGGGGGAACGTAAAAATTACTACCAGAGGGCAACCCTAAGAAAAACGGTTGCAAAGTACAGCTTCTTGAACCACCGACAATATTATATGCTTAAAATAAGAAACGATTGCCTTGCGCCACAAGTTTTGGCATTGATCCCATTGATTCCCAATTTGATTAATAAAGGGGGGGGCTTTTGGGCTTGTGGAATTGGGCAAATAAATGATTGGTAATAAGAATTGGATTTAAACAAGAAAAGCCTGCAGTTTACACTACAGGCTTTCTTTAAGATTTGGCACCGACCTACTCTCCCACGTGTTACCGCAGTACCA